>CAYJSZ010000211.1:0-2512 GCA_964372545.1 uncultured Ignavibacteriaceae bacterium | reverse complement strand
GATAGAAGAATAAGCTTCAAGAAGGTGATCTTTGTAGTTTTCATAGGGATCTCCGATATTATTTGAGAAGAATCATACTCTTGGTTTGCAGCAGGCCGTTAGATTGCAACTGATACAGGTACGTTCCGCTCGGCATACTCGTGGCCTCCCACGTTGTTTTATATGTCCCGGGATTCAGTTCTTGATTCACCAGCGTCGCCACTTCTCGCCCAAGCACATCTAACACTTTCAGACTCACAAACCCTGAACCCGAAACCCTAAACCCTATTGTTGTGCTGGGGTTGAACGGATTCGGGTAGTTCTGTCCTAACTCGAAGCTCGACGGGATTGCGCTGATTTGTTCCACCGAAGATGGGGTCGCCGTGGTGAAGCTCCGGGCCGCTGAATTCGCGCTGGTTCCCGCGGCATTCGTTGCACTGACACGCCAAAAGTATTGTGTGTTCACCGATAACGCCGGCGTGACTTGATAAGACGTTCCGGTGACATTGCTCTGATTCACCACGGTCGTTGCGAAGGAGGAACTCGTCGAGACCTGTACCGTATAGGATGTTGCTCCGGACACTGCGGCCCAACTGAGCGCGGGAGTAGTGGACACCCCCGTCGCTCCGTCGGCCGGCGACGAGAGCGAGGGAACGGCCGGCAACGCGACGATGGTTGTGAAGCTCCTTGCAGTTGAATTAGCGCTTGTGCCAGCGGAGTTCGTTGCACTGACGCGCCAGAAGTACTGCGTATTGTTCGAAAGCGCTGTCGTGAGTGCAAGCGACGTTGTTGTAATGCCGGTTTGATTCACGACGGTTGCTGCAAACGTCGAGCTTGTAGAGACCTGCAGATTGTAGGTAGTCGCGCCGCTGACGCTGTTCCAGCTCAGGGTCGGAGTTACCGCAACGCCCGTTGCACCATCGGCGGGCGAGGCGAGTGTCGGAGCGGAGGGGGCGGAGACTTGTCCTGAGGTTGTAGATGAGTAGCTGACTGAGATTGGCGCGTTATTCGCGTCGGCGGCAATGGCGGCGTATGATCTTGTCTTATCAGTAAACGAATAGACATAAGAAATTACAGTAGTCGTAAAACCGAAAACCGTGGTTGACGACGAAAGCTTCAGGCGTAGACGAAGACAAGAGAAACTACCTTCCGGTGTCGTAATTGTTCCCTCTCCGTCGACCAGATACTCATAGGTCAATGTAGTGGTTATGCCTGAGGTAGTGAGGTTGGCCGTCGAGGTCCACGTGGAATTGAGCGCTACGGGAAATGCCAGTGGCTTGATGGGAGCGGAATAGGCTATTTTGGTCTGCGTCCCGCCTGCGTCGTTTACGATCCCGTAGAGAAGCCACGCCGCGGGATCGAGCTTGTAGAAACTCCAGTTCGTCGTCGTGCCCTGAGCCGTTGTGGAGATGGACCGCAACACGAGGTTGCTCGAAGTAAACGCAGGATCGGAAGCTTGCGGGGCAGTGCCCGGATAACTCAGATAGGAAGTGGACGTTGAATCCGAAAAGCTGTACGTCCGGTTCGTAATGCTCCACGTTCGTCCAGAGCCAGTTGCGGCGATTACCGTGCTGAGTCCGGTCAAATCGGTAGAGCTGCGCGAGTACATCGTACTCGTTGTTCCGCGCAGGGCTTCGATATCAGACGATGTCACCGTGATCTGACCGAAAGCCGACGATGCAACGAGGGTGAGTAGAACAATGAGGTAACGGTTCTTCATGGGGGTCCCCTTTTTGTTTGGTGAAAAAAAACTGGATTGAGACGTTGGCGCCCAGATGACGATGAGCGGACGCTCAAGTGTAAGTTCGCAGTTGGAGTAAGGATTTCAATACCCCATCAGGGGTATTTTGATGATTCGCAATAGGTAGATTATCTGGAGTAGGAGAGTAGAGAGAAAACGGATAGGTCGGAGTTAGACTAACTTGCGCTCGAGGGCAACGCGGACGGCAGTGGCGCGGGAATGGACGTGCAGCTTCTTGTAGATATTCTTGATGTGGGTTTTGACGGTGTGCGGGCTGATAAACAGTTTCTTGGCAAGCGAGGTGTATGTTTCACCCTGAACGAGTCCCTGCAACAGTTCTGTCTCACGTTCAGACAGAGCGAATTCAACCGGGTCGACGTCGTTCGGCACAGACCTCAACGGCTCGACGGCGTTCTGTGGTTTTCCCCTGACAAATGAAAGAACTTTTTTGGCGATCAACTGCGACATGGGGGAACCGCCTTTGTCAAGCTCGCGAATGGCATCGACGATGCGGTCGGGTTGGTCATCTTTCAGCAAATATCCCGACGCCCCCGCTTGAATGGATTGAAATATCTTCGTCTCATCCTCAAACACCGTAATCATCATGACGTCAATTTCGGGGAAGAGTTCTTTGAGCGCAATCGTCGTTTCGATGCCGGACATCTTCGGCAACGCGATGTCCATCAGCATGATGCGGGGAAGCTTGCTTGGCGGGAGTTTTTGCAAGCCGTTGATCGCTGCTTCCCCGGTCGCATACGAGCCGACCAGTTGGATTTCTTTGTAGAATGCGAA
>CAYJSZ010000210.1:0-2623 GCA_964372545.1 uncultured Ignavibacteriaceae bacterium | reverse complement strand
GCCAGTCGGTGCAGGAGAAGAACAAGGCGCTCCTGAAGCAGGTCTATGAATCCATGAGTGCCGATAATTGGACCAAGCTTTCCGAAATCCTCGCGCCGAACATGCTGGACCACAACGCGATGCCGGATCAAAAGCCGGGTATCGAAGGTGTTCGGGAGTTGTTCAAGACCTTCCGGCAGGCCTTCCCCGATATGAAAATGACGTTCCACAAGATGGTTGCTGAGGGGGACTGGGTGAGCGCGCGTGTGACCATGTCGGGTACGCACAAGGGGGAGTTCATGGGCATGAAGGCAACGAACAAGAAGTTTTCGATCCAGGGCTTCGACCTCCTTCGTTTTAAGAACGGCAAAATCGTCGAGCGCTGGGGCGTCTTCGACAACGCCGCCATGATGACGCAGCTCGGGATGATGCCTCCGCGCGGTCAGGGAGGCGATATGAAGAAAATGGACGAGATGAAAAAGTAATCGTACTGGAACATCGGTAATTGTGCAGAAGAACCCCGAGCAATCGGGTTTTTTTTTCCGGCAACTCTTTCGAAGAATTTGCTATATTGTGTCTTACTTTTCCCTTGTTTCTTTTCTGTGAGGAATCCATGAAATCCGTTCTCCTCGGTGTGCTTCTACTCATTGTTGGCTCCGGCGCCCCGCAGACCAAAACCTATGACCTCATTATCAAAGGCGGCCGCATTGTCGATGGCAGTGGGAATCCCTGGTACGAAGCGGACGTGGGACTTCGAAACGGGCGCATTGCCGCCATTGGGCGACTGGATGTCAGTCAAGCAGCGCGCGCTCTGGATGCAAAGGGCCTCGTGGTTACGCCCGGCTTCATCGATGTGCATACCCATGTGGAGGGAAGTATCCGCCGCGTGCCGACCGCGGACAATTTTCTGTTCGACGGCGTGACTTCCATCGTTACCGGCAACTGCGTCGGCTCGGAAACAGAGCTCGACTCGTTCTTCACCGAGCTGCGGTCATCGGGAATCTCCATCAACGTCAGCACGCTCGTCGGACACAACAGTGTGCGCCGAGCGGTAATGGGTTTGGCTCAACGCGACCCGACTCCGGAGGAACAAGCGCACATGGAGGCGCTGGTCGAGAAGGCGATGCAGGAGGGTGCAGTAGGATTTTCTACGGGACTCATTTACATCCCCGGCACCTATTCTAAAACTTCCGAAGTCATCGGACTTGCACGCGCCGCAGCAACATATAACGGCATGTACGCGTCGCATATCCGGAATGAAGGAAACGACGAGCAGATGAACGTCTTCGGCGCGATCGCCGAGGCGATCAACATCGGCCGAGAAGCAAACATGCCGGTGGAGATCTCGCATTTCAAAGTCTCCAGCAAACGGCTCTGGGGACAGAGCACAAAAACGATTGGCTTGATTGAGAACGCTCGGGCAGAAGGAGTGGATGTTACCGTCGACCAGTATCCTTACACCGCTTCCAGCACCAATCTCGGAGTGCTTGCTCCCTCATGGGCGCTGGCCGATAGCGACGCAGCAATGACAGGGCGTTTCCATGATGCCAAAACGCGAAAGAAGATCGTTGCCGGCATGAAAAAGATGCTGAGTCGTGCGGGAAGGACGAACTACGCCTACGCCTTTGTTGCCCGTTGCCGGTGGGATTCGACGCTTGAAGGAAAAAATATCTCACAGATCAATCGGCTCTGGAAACGCAAAGCAACGCTCGAAAACGAAATTAAAACCGTGCTGGAGATGTTAGAAAAGGGCGGCGCGGGCATGGTCTACCATACCATGAGCGAAGATGACGTTCAGCGCATCATGAAGTATCCCTACTCCATGGTTGCCTCTGATGCCGGCGTAATCGAATTCAACAGCGGCATGCCCCACCCACGCGGCTACGGCACCAATGCGCGCGTGCTCGGGCGGTATGTGCGTGAGAAGAAGATTATACGACTCGAAGAAGCCATACGCAAAATGACGTCGCTGCCGGCGCAGCGTTTCCGTTTCACAGACCGCGGCTTGATTCGCCCCGGCATGTGGGCAGATATTGTTGTGTTCGACTCAAAGACCGTTAGCGATAAAGCGACGTTTGAAAAGCCGCACGCGTATTCTCAGGGATTTCAGTACGTGCTTGTGAACGGGCAGGTCGTCATCGAAAACGGCAAACACACCGGTATCAAGTCGGGACAGGTAATTCTCGGTCCCGGTGCAACAACGCAAGGACTTTCTCAGACTCAGTAAGGAGGCATAACGATGGATCGTTATTTGGTTATTTCACCCCATACGGCTGCAGAATGCGTGAAGGCCTTTAAGCTCGTCGAGGCGATTGGCAGCATGACGCACTGGGATTGGGGATGTAAAGATGGCGAGCATTGCGGCTGGGTGATCGTTGAAGCAGAGAGTAAGGATCAAGCGCTGATGGCGGTTCCCTCCCTTGAGCGACCGAAGGCGCGGGCAATCAAGCTCGTGCGCTTTACACCCGACGACATCAAGAAGATGCACGAGTAGGTTTCTGTCTTTATGGGATACAGGGTACTGTATCTAAAAGATTCAAGTTGACCGCCTAATTGGAAAGGGCTGAAGCCCTTGGGCTTTTTTATTGTGGTTTTTCGTAACCCCGACCTGAAGGTCGGGGCTATAGCCACGCCCTTGAGGGCG
>CAYJSZ010000209.1:0-2679 GCA_964372545.1 uncultured Ignavibacteriaceae bacterium | reverse complement strand
TGGGTATTCTCACCGCTTCCGTGATCGCCGGTGCGGGCGGCTGGTTGATCCTCCGAAAATCCTCCTCGTCTGGTTGAGACAATACGCGTACGTACTCCAGTCGTGACACTCTCGGGCCGGCACGGATCGAACTTTTTTCTCCGCGTCGGCAGGCACTCTTCTTTAATTTAACGTAACCGTTCAGCAGTAACCGACCACCCAGGGGAAAAATGCAGGCTTTGTCGGTCCGTGGATCGCACCTTGCCCTTCAGATAATTCCACGGTATATTGCCCGCCATGAAATCGTCCGCTGCCGTAAGGCCATCCGCGCTAAGATTCGACCGTAAGAACTCCAGCGACGAAACTCTTCTCGACCTTTACGAAGCAATTCTACTTCCTCGCATGATTGAAGAGAAGATGCTGCTCCTCTTGCGTCAGGGGAAATTGAGCAAGTGGTTCTCCGGCATCGGGCAGGAAGCCATTGCCGTTGGCTGTACGAAAGCCCTTCAATCGACTGACTACATCCTACCGCTTCATCGAAATCTCGGCGTCTTTACTTCTCGTCAGCTTCCGCTTGAAAAGGTTTTTGCGCAGTGGGAGGGGAAACGCTCTGGCTTCTCGAAAGGTCGCGAGCGCTCCTTCCACTTTGGCGCTCCGGAGCACCGGATTATCGGAATGATCTCGCACCTCGGTGCGATGCTGAGCGTTGCGGACGGCATTGCACTGGCGAGCAACCTCGACCGCAAAGACGACATCGCCCTTGTTTTCTCCGGTGATGGCGGAACGAGCGAAGGCGACTTCCACGAGGCGGTCAACGTCGCTGCCGTCTGGGATTTGCCGGTCATCTTCCTGATCGAGAACAACGGCTATGGCCTTTCCACGCCTACGAATGAACAGTACCGCTGCAAACAACTGATCGATAAGGCAATCGGCTACGGGATTGAAGGAATCAAAGTAGACGGGAACAACGTTCTCGAGGTCTACGAAACAACACGCCGGATCGCCGAGAAGATGCGTCGCGACCGGAAGCCGGTATTGCTGGAAGCGACGACCTTCCGGATGCGCGGGCATGAAGAAGCCTCGGGAACGAAATATGTGCCGGCAGAGCTTTTTGAGGGGTGGCGGATGAGGGACCCCGTCGCGAATTATCAGCACTACCTCGTGGAAATCGGCCTGCTGACGGAAAAACGCGTCGAAGAAATTCGCGCTCAGTTGAAGGACAACATCGAAACAGCGTGGGAACGTGCCAGTTCGGAGCCGGCGATTATCCCAGCAGTAGAAGTCGAACTGCAGGATGTCTACGCCCGGTCGACCGCTCAGCTTGTCCCGCCAAACTCCAAGCGGCAATCCAAAAAGCGCTTCGTCAACGCGATCTCTGATGGACTGCGACAAGCAATGGAACGCGACCCGAAACTCGTCTTCATGGGCCAGGATATTGCTGAATACGGTGGAGTGTTCAAAGTGACCGAAGGGTTCGTGCAGCAGTTCGGCACACAGCGCGTGCACAACACGCCGCTGTGCGAATCGGCGATCCTCGGCGCGGGGCTTGGGCTTGCGATCTGCGGCCGCGCGTCGATGGTGGAGATGCAGTTCGCCGATTTCGTGTCGTGCGGGTTCAATCAGATCGTCAATAACCTTGCGAAAACGCATTACCGGTGGGGACAATCGGTGAACGTGACCGTGCGGATGCCGACCGGCGCCGGTGTTGGGGCAGGACCGTTTCACTCGCAGAGTAATGAAGCGTCGTTTACTCACGTTCCCGGTCTCAAGATCGTCTATCCCTCGACGCCGTTCGATGCGAAGGGCTTGCTCACGACAAGTCTTATCGATCCGAATCCCGTTCTCTTCTTCGAGCACAAATATCTCTACCGAAGCATCGAAGGGTTGGTGCCGGATGAATACTATAACCTTCCGTTTGGCGAGGCGCGCATTGTTCAGGATGGCAGCGATCTCACAATCGTTACGTACGGCGCCGGAGTGCATTGGGTCATGGAGCTTGCGCCAAGCTTCCCTGACGTTCGCATGGAGATCGTCGACCTGCGAACGCTGCTGCCGTGGGATAAGGAGGCTGTCCTCGCATCGGTGGAGAAGACAGCCAAATGTTTGATCGTACACGAAGATACGATGTTCGGCGGCATCGGCGGAGAAATCGCCGCAACGATTATGGAGGAAAAATTTCACTATCTCGATGCACCGGTCATGCGCGTGGCTTCGCTCGACACGCCGGTGCCGTTCAATCTTGAGTTAGAGAAGCAATTCCTGGCAAAGAGTAGGTTGAAACAGAAATTAGAAGAATTGATCGCGTATTAACTGCGCCTACTAATAAACTAACCTGAAGGCGTCTCGCCGAAGGACTCTGCGATGATTGCTCGGCGGGACGCCGTCACATCAGTAACTGATTTTACGCAGAAACACATTTAGACTTACTTTGAAAATCCGCGTTAAGAATGAACAGGAGACCGGTGGGAGAATTCTGTGCTCTTGTCTTTGCGCGAAGGACCCCCGAAATCGTTGGCGGTGTGCGGTGGGAAGCCTTATCCCGTGCGTTTTGATTTCGGCCAAGTGCAGAGATGACAATCCGTTGCAGTGATCTTCGGGGCCGAAATCAACGGCTCGTGCCGAAGGCTGACAGAACTGTGCGTTACGATTTCGGAAAGCTTTCTTTGGTTACTTTCTTTGGCATCAAAGAAAGTAACACTC
>CAYJSZ010000208.1:0-2694 GCA_964372545.1 uncultured Ignavibacteriaceae bacterium | reverse complement strand
GAGTCGCTTGGCATCCTGGCGCATGGATTTTTTTGCAGCTTTTTTGATGGGCATACTAAAATTTGTTGAGCACGAATGCTTGGTGTAAGACGCGGATAGTCTATCTAAAACCTCACAGATGGTCAAGCGGAAACATTCAGCGGAAACATTCAGCTCACAAGCCCAAGCGCGTACTCTGGCCACCAATCTCCGGCCGGAGGACCACCGTTACATTCGCCGTCAGACTGACCTGGCGGCTTGATCCAAAGCAACGCATCCACCAAATCATAGCCGCTCTCCGTCGTAGGATTGACGCCAATGTGCCGTCCGGATGGGTTGCACCACTCCCCGTTCGAACCATTGCCGTTTCGTCCCGTGTCAATCACAAAATGCTTTCCACCAACGAGTGCAGAAACCGTGTTGCCATACGCGACGTTCTCCTCTGTGGTGTAAAAATTGGAGACATTGAGAGAAAAGCCATCTGCCTGCTCGATGCCAGCTTGTGTCAGCCGCGTTGCCATTTCGTCGGCAGAAACCCAATTCGAGTGGCCGGCGTCAAGATACACGGACGTCCCTGCGCCAACTTTTAATATTTCAACCGCCTGTTTGATAAGCAAAGCACGTTCATTCGTAAAACACCTGTGAGGCAAGGCATCAGGCTCTAAAATGACCACGGCTTCATACGTTCCAATGCCATTAGCAAACTCCTGAATCCAAGCAAGATATTCCTCTCTCGTAAGAGAGGAGGATCCGTCGCAGTGACGATCTGGGAAGTTGTAGGCGACCATGACGGGCAGATTCCCAGCCGCCGTCACCTTTTCCACATACTTTGTTACCGATGACTGAACGTCCGAATTCCACTCCCCAAACCATTTTGCTGTTGGTTGTGTGGCGATGAGTTCCATCCGTGCCGCATCCTCGGGACGCGTTGTTGACCAGTCAGAAACGGTCTGCCACGCATCCGAATTCGGATTGACGTAAAAGGTCACATCTTCAAAAGGGTTTGTCTCTGTCGATGCGTTTCGCACGCGAAACGTAATATCCGTCTTTGAGACGAACCTATTTCGCCTATCTCGGAGGATAAACGAGAGCGTATGCGTGCCCTCTGTCCAAAGAGACAGATCAACCGTGTTCTCAAAATGCCATCGATCAACTTGGCTCATCCGATGTTCCGCTCCACCATCTCCTTGCCAATACACACGAGGAGAGCGGACTCTTTTGGAAAGCTCGGCTTGAAAAACCACCTCTCCCGTAAGCTCCGCATCCTGCATCGGTGTGACCGCAACCAATCTTGGTGCTGTCTGTGAAGCGGCATGGGTAATCAACGCCGTCGGCAACAACAGCAGGACGAGGAGAGAAGACGCGACAAAGCGATGCGTAAGGATCATATAAGACGACCTCATTATGAGTTTTTTCAAATAAGAGCTCCGCTGAAAGAAAAAGGGTCGTTTCTATCTGCCATTATTATGAGACGATTGTAAAGAACTGACGGTTTCATAGAACTAGAACCGGAACATCTCCACGATCTGCTCAAGCTCCAACCGGGCGCTTGCCTGGCTCTGTTCAATCGCCTCGAGGTCAACGTCCGTCCAGTCGCTCGCGGTGTGGAGCGTGGTGGCGATTTCGTAGCAAACCCCGTCCATGGCGCGGCGATAAAGCGTCTGCTCATAACTGTTCCCCGCCCCGGCGTCGTCCCGGCGCGCAACCTTAAACGGCCTGTCATCAATCAGCTGCTCATGATTGAATGGGACCAAGCCGTCGAACAAATCAGCATAGCAACTCTCTTCATCCATAGCTGATGCGCTCACGGCGACCCATGAATCCTGGACGTAGTTGATCGGATGGTATTCTGCCTCGTTCGTGAACACGGTCACGATGTTATCCGCGAGACTGTGATAAGGTTCCTCTGCCGACACCTGTTGCCAGGATGATGGATAAGTGATTGAGAAGCGGCCAGCCGGATCTTTGAATTTCGTATATTCGCCTGAGACATCCTCCAACGAGTCAAGGAACCAAACGCGCTCGATGCGCTTGAGGCCGTTGGTCTCGAAATTGACGAAGGGCTCCTTCAGCTTAGCCATGACCTCACAGATCGACCTCGCCGTCATTTCGTTTTGTTGACCTGTCGGGTCAATGGTTGCTACCTCTGCCGGATCGCCGAACGACGCTCGGCCGAATTTTGGAAAAGAGAGGGTGATCAGACGCTCACGCTTCCTGTCAGTCCCAATCCACCCTGTGACGGTCTTCTCGTTGCATTCATGAACTTCGACATCATAGCTCCGTTCCGTCCCTGCGAGAAACGCCGCGTAAGTTGCGCCAAGAGCGTACAACACGATCAAAGCCACGGCCGTCCCCCAGACCTTCGGCCGGCGGCGGAAGGCGTAAAAGAAAACCGCCATACCGACAAGGAAGGCGAGGAAAAGAATGAACGGCAAAACAAAGAGAATGAAGAAGAGGATGGGCGGAAATGGCGTTGTTGCGAGAGGCATAGAAGAGAAGAATATAACGTACTTCATCAACACTGACAACGGGAATGCTTTGAGCGTGTGTATCGAAAATGACGGTGCGGCACACGAAATTATTTCGAAAACAGCTTCTGCCTAAGTTCTTCTAATCTCCCCTCATGCTTCCAACGATACAGCTCGTTTGAAATCTCGCTTCCCCAAAAATTGCGATCCGTCGCGGTCTCGACAAATTGATCAAAATCCATTTCAA
>CAYJSZ010000207.1:0-2746 GCA_964372545.1 uncultured Ignavibacteriaceae bacterium | reverse complement strand
CAAGGGGTCGCGGGTTCAAATCCCGCCGTTCCGACGAGAAACGGTTAGGGTGTCCCGCACAAAGAACGTGCGGGATCCTGAATTTGTCAGCCACTCGTAAAAAACACTCGTGGGACAAATTCGGACAAGGGGTCGCGGGTTTCCGATCCGATGCTGCAAGCATCGGATCGAGATCTCGTCTCGAATGAAGTTCGAGACGGACAAATCCCGTTTACCCCGACAAAGTCGGGGCCGTTCCGACAAACTGAAGAGCCATGATGATGGAAATTAAGACACGGAAAAAAATCGTTCTTGTGGGCGACAAGGTGCTGATCGCTCCGGACAAAGAATCCGACCGGACAGAGCACGGGCTGTACCTCCCGCCGGGAGTCAAAGAAAAAGAAAAAGTTCAGGGCGGCATCGTGGTGCAGGTTGGGCCGGGCTATCCTGTAGCAAACCCGCACTTTATCGACCAGGAGCCGTGGTCAACAACGCCGAAGGATCCGGTCAAGTATATCCCGCTCCAGGCGGAAGAGGGCGACTTTGCTCTTTTTCTTCGCGATACGGCGATCGAGATCGAATACGAGGGGCAGAAGTATCTCATTATCTCACACAATTCGATTTTGATGCTGATCCGGCGCGATGGTTTTGGCGAGCTCCGTTCGAGTGCAGGCGAGTAAGTGGTGGACGACGTCAGACTATTCAGCCACGGAAACATCCTGAAGCAGCTCGAAACGGCTGAGTACAGGAACGGCTACTATCTGCTGGAGTTTTATGCGCAGAACGACAAGCCGTCCTCTGTTCCAACCACTCAGATCTCGAAATTCTACTTGTACCCCTCGGGCGGAACGTTACGAGATAGTAATTTTCAACTGCTGTTTTACGATTCCAAGTACGATATCTACCGTGGCTTTCAGCCGCCACACCTGAAAAGGGAGCAACAGACGTAGCAGGAACCGATCGCCGGCATCGCCGGTTTAGAGGTTGGATCATCATTGTCTTACAGCAAAAAGGAGAGAGTCATGTACGATATTTTTATTCAGCAAATGCGGGACGAAGTGACGCGTGTGGGTGCGCAGGAGCTTCGCACACTGGAGGAGGTCGACAACACCATCCCGAATTCCAAGGGAACGATGCTCGTCGTCGTGAATTCCGTTTGCGGTTGCGCGGCAGGGGTTGCACGGCCGGCGTTGGCCCAGGCGTTGCAGCATTCGGCCAAGCCGGAGAAGATCGTGACGGTCTTTGCGGGTCAGGACAAAGAAGCAACCGCACGAGCGCGAGAGTATTTTACCAACGAGCTTCCTTCTTCGCCATCCTTTGCTTTGCTGCGGGATGGCAAGCTTGTTCAGATGATCCATCGCTCTCAGATCGAGGGCCACTCGGTTGCGCAAGTTACCCGCACGTTGACGGACGCGTTCGACCAGTCCTTTGTGCCCGCGGAAAAAGCAGCGGTCTAGCGGTAGTGTTCATACTCCCCTCACCCTCCCACATAAGGGGGAGGGTGTTTTGTTTTCTCCTGAATTTTTTTCTAACTCATGAGCATCCTTGGCATTCATCACATTACCATGGTCTGTTCCAACGCGCGGCGCACGGTGGACTTTTACACAAAGCTCCTCGGACTGAAGCTCGTGAAAAAGACCGTGAACTTCGATGCCGTCAACACCTACCATCTGTACTTTGGCGATGAGGTCGGAACGCCGGGCTCGCTGATGACGTTCTTCGAGTGGCCGGAAGCGCCGAAGGGCCGCTGGGGAATCGGCACCACGCACCACCTTGCGCTGATCGTGGAGGGCGACGACGCCCAGCTCAAGTGGAAGCGCAGGCTCACCGATCACGGCATCAAAGTTTCCGGTCCCTACGACCGCACATACTTTCACTCGATTTACTTTACCGACCCCGACGGGCTTATTCTTGAAATCGCCACCCGTAAACCGGGTTGGTTGGTTGATGAACCGATGGAGCAACTCGGAACCAACGTGATTCTTCCTCCCGAAGAAATTACCCATCGGGGCCGCGACGAAAAAACAATCGCGGCGGCAAGCTGGCGGGAGCCTGTGGGGGAGATTTCTGACGATATGAGGCTGCAGCGGCTTCACCATATCAGCGCGATGTCGTCCGATATTTTCCGCACAACCGATTTTTACACGGACGTGCTCGGCTTCACGGTCGTGAAGCGCACGGTGAATTTCGACGACACTGCCTCGCCGCACTTCTATTATGCCGCGGGAGATTACTCGCCGGGCACGGTCGTAACGTATTTCGGGTACGGACCGGACGCCATGCGGTACGGCAGCCTCGGTATCGGGCTGACGCACCACTTCGCGTTTGCCGTGAAGGATGAAGAAGCGCAGCTCGGGTGGCGCGAGAAACTGCGCTCACACGATGTTCGAGTCACCGAAGTACTGGATCGGAAGTACTTCAAATCGATCTACTTCAACGACCCGGACGGCCACATTCTGGAAATCGCAACCTTGGGCCCCGGCTTTCTGGTCGATGAGGATCGCGAATCGCTGGGCACGAACCTCGCGCTGCCGGAGTGGCTCGAATCCAACCGCGCGCGCATCGAGCAAGAACTTGTCCCCGTTTCCTGATCTTATCCCGTATGACCATCAAGCCTGTCCAGTCCTCGCTCGTCCACAATGTCGCTGCACCGAATTCCGACCTTCATCCGCCCTTTCCCGCACTCATTCTGCTGCATGGGCGGGGTACGAACGAAGACGACCTGCTTGGCCTCGCTCCCCACCTCGACCCTCGGTTAGATCGGAAG
>CAYJSZ010000206.1:0-2768 GCA_964372545.1 uncultured Ignavibacteriaceae bacterium | reverse complement strand
TCCATCATTCCATTACTCCATTGCTCTTACTTGTTCCAAGCGTACCGCACGCTCAAGAAAATCCCCCGCCCGCGCGTGGTGAAGCCGTTGATCTCAAGATACTTCCTATTGAAGACATTTTCTACCCGCGCACTCACGGAGAGACGGTCGCTGAAGAAATACTGCTGCGAGAGGTCGACGATCGTGTATTGGGCCACCGGGACTGTTCCGAGCGCACCAAAGGGACCTCGTTGAGAATCATAATACACATCGGAACGAGAGCCGGCGTGCTTCACGGCTAACCGCAGCAACCAGTCGCCGAGCGGAGCGTACGTCAGCCCGACGTTCAAGGTGCCCGGCCTTCTCACAAGTTCGGCCGATTCAGCCTCTGTTGACAAGAACGCTCCCGTGTTGTAGAGTTGCACGTGATGTCCGTGTGTTTGTGTCGGATCGAGGCCGGAAGGACTGTAGCGGAGTGTTCCCTTCACGAGACTCACGTTGCCGTCGAGCGTCAGCCGGTCATGGACTTTCGCGTGAACGGTGAGCTCGAACCCGGACGCCGTCTGTGTACCGAGGTTCAGGTACGTATCGCCGCGAAAATCATTCCGACGGAAATCGTTTCCCAGCTCCTCGATCCTGACATCCTTCTCCCACAGGTACACATACTCGATAGTCTGGTCGGTCACGGTGTGAAAAAAACTGACCGAGAATCGTGTGTCGGCGTTGAGCGAATGCTTCAGCCCGACCTCGAGTGCCCGCGATCGCTCCGGCTTCAAACCGCTGTTGCCGCGCGTGATTCCCGAAGTAAAGTCTCGATCGGGCGCGAACAACTGATAGAGCGACGGCGCAGCGAAACCCGTCGAGTAGGATGCGTAGATGATTCCACCGTTTGCGAAGCGGACCGAGGGATTGACTTCGAACGTGCTGTAGTTGCCGAACGCACTGTGGTAATTCAACCGCGCTCCGATTGCGAGATTCCATCGATCCGCCGAAGCGTGGAGGAGATACCCGTTGAAGTCGAGATGGAGAAAGAGATTCTTTGTCGTGCTGTGCAACCCGAGCGTATCGAGGTTCGTGGCGAACTCGAAGGGTCCAAAGATAGAGTTGGAGTAGTAGAAGGATTTCGAGCCCATCGTTTCTTTATAGATCCCCGCGCCGGACACAGCCTCGAAGCCGGGGAGTCTGAGCGTTGTCTGGAATTCGTTCGTCGTCGTCGTCCCGGTATATTCTGCGTCGGCATAGGTCTGGTCGGTGTTGCCGGCATTGTCAACGACGGACGAATCGTCGACGGCATAGCGTCTCATGTCCGATGACCCGCCGAGGAACTTGAGGTTCCATCGTGCGTTCGGCTGATACGACACGCCGTAGGTAAGCAGCGTCCGCCGAAAATCCAGCCTGTAATTATCATCGTCGCGGTACGCGGCCCTATCGATCTCCTTTGTCTCCGTGTGACGCTTCAGCGACACGTAGGCGTCGAACTCGTCGTTCCGAAAGCCTGCCTTGCCCATGAGGTCGAGTGAGGTCAAGCCGTCTCGATCTCGTCGATTGAATGTCTTCGGATCCGTCGTCGTATCGACCGTCGCGTCGAGCCCCTTGACGCGATTGTTCAGCACGGACCCGTTGAGGTAGAGACCCGAGAGATCGGTGAAATTCAGAAACAGCTCCTGTCCGAACTGCGACGTCCCTTTGCCGAAGGTTCCGGTCCATGCGCGCACGTCGGTATGAAAGCCGGGCGTCCGGTTTTTCTGCGTGATGAGGTTGACGACGCCTCCGATCGCCGACGAGCCGTAGAGCGTGCTGTGCGCGCCGCGAACGATCTCCAACCGATCTATCCCGACGAACGACAGCTCGGAAAGGTCGAGCGCATTGTTGACGCCCGAGGGGTCGGTGAGACGAACATCGTCCACCATAACCGCCGTTTGATGGCCCGCCGCGCCCCGAAGAAAAACGGTCTGGTTGGCGCCGAAATTCTGACCCGCTCCGACCGTGTACATTCCGGCCTGCCAGGCGAGCAGCTCGCCGACACTGTGCATCAGCGATCGCTTGACCTGCTCTGCGGTGAGCACAGTGACACTGCGCCCGACATCGTTTGGGTTTTTCTCCGACCGTGTGGCCGTTACCACGATTTCCGGCAGCGTGTACGTTTTCAGCGTGTCGAGCGGAAACGTGCTCGATGCAACCTGCGCTCTCAGTTCAACGAGCGTAACACTGAACAGCGCGAGAAGTACGATATTTTTCACTCAGCCTCCTTTAGTGAAGTTGACCGCCTCAGAAAGAGCGCATCATTGTTGGGGTCAATTGCTGTCGCCATCGACTAAAGTCGACGGCTACTCTGATCGCGAAACCCCGCGTAGCGGGGTTTTCCCCAGCTTTTTCAGCGAGTTTGTTCAGCCGTCCGTTTCAACGGATGGCCGGGAAGCGGTCAACTTGACTCCTTTAGATAGACGGTTGAACATGTGTACTCCGCGCGAAAGTTGGTTTGATTGCTCACACCCGCCCGTCAAACAAAAAGCCCCAACCTTCCGACGAAGATTGGGGCGAACACTCAGGTGCAATGAGAATCAGCCACCTTCCCGCGAAGGCTTTCTGAAAAGTCGCTTGGCAGGTCTCCTGGCTCATGAGGTTCGCCGCAGTCTTACTTCCTTCCCATCCCGTCCGATTGGTCATCGGAGCGAGACAGTGGATGTTCAGACTTCCTCATTTACAGTTGCGGGGCAGCTTCCGCTTTTCACGGAATTCCCTTTTCATGGCGCCCATGGCGCCACACCAAAGCGCTTATGAAAAAGAAC
>CAYJSZ010000205.1:0-2853 GCA_964372545.1 uncultured Ignavibacteriaceae bacterium | reverse complement strand
CGCAGGGGGTCTGAAACGCTTGAGGTAATAATCAGCCCTTATGGCCAAAAAGAATGAACGACTCTTTCTCATCGACGCGATGGCCATCGCCTATCGCTCGTATTACGCGTACATCCGCGCGCCGCTGAGGAATTCCAAAGGCGAGAACACCAGCGCGGTCTTCGGCTTTGTGAATTTCTTGAATAAGATCCTCGACCAGGAAAAGCCGGACCATATTGCGGTTGTCTTCGATACCGCCGCGCCGACCTTCCGGCACAAAGCATACAAAGAATACAAGGCCACGCGCCAGGAAATGCCGGAAGACATGCTGCCCCAGCTTGGTCTGATCAAAGACATTGTGAAGGCATACAGGATTCCACTGCTCGAGCTCGACGGCTACGAGGCGGACGACATCATCGGCACACTCGCCAAGCGCGCAGAAAAAGAAAAGGTCGAGACGTTCCTCGTGACCTCTGATAAAGACTACATGCAGCTCATTTCCGACCGTGTGAAAATGTACAGACCGGGACGACAAGGGAATGAAGTGGAGATTGTCGGATTCGAAGGTGTGAAGGAAAAATTCGGGGTGACGCCGGACCGCGTTGTGGACGTCCTTGCGCTCATCGGCGACAAATCGGACAACGTGCCCGGCGTGCCCGGTGTGGGCGAGAAAACGGCGATTCCACTGGTGCAGGAGTTTGGAACCTTGGAGAACATCCTGGCCAACGTCGACAAGATTCCGCAGAAAGGTCTGAAAGAAAAAATCGCATCGAATCGCGACCTGGCATTGCTCTCGAAGAAGCTCGTCACCATCGACACCAATACGCCGATTAAGATCGACTTCCATGAGTTAAGACTTGGGGAGCCAGATACCAAGAAGTTGCGCGAGTTCTTCAAAGCTCTTGAATTCAAGAGCCTTTTCACGAAACTCAAAGGAGACGGCCACGAGGAAGAGGTCGCCGAAGACAAAGCGGCCGATCTTGATTTCAAAGCCTACTCGAACATCAAAGAGGACAGGCACGAATACAAGACTATTACGACGCGGAAAGAATTGAGAGAATTCTGTGCTCGACTCGCGAAGGCCAAAGAGTTTGTCTTCGATACCGAGACAACATCCACCGACGCGCTTCAGTCGCAGGTCGTTGGACTTTCTTTCTCGCTGAAGCCGCGCGAGGGGGTTTACATTCCCGTCGATGCATCCGACCAAACGCTCAGTCGCGCATCAGGCAGCGATCTTTTTGGAGCTACCCCGACCAGCGAACCGAAACAAAACTACTCTGTACTCCCCGGCAAGCTCGTCTTTTCATCGCTCAAGCCAATCTTCGAAAATCCCAAAATCAAAAAGATCGCGCAGAATGCGAAGTACGACATGCTTGCTGTCTCGCTGCACGACATCTGGGTCGAGGGGATCGAATTCGACACGATGATTGCGAGTTATATTCTCCGCGCAGATGGCCAGCACAATCTCGATGCACTGGCGCGAGAGTATCTCAGCTATTCGATGGTCTCGTTCGACGACCTGACTGGCACGGGCAAGAACCGCAAAGACATTCGCGATGTGCCGCTGGAAGAAATCGCCAACTACTCCTGCGAAGACGCCGATATTACCTACCGATTGTACGAGGTGCTCAGCGAGAAGCTTCAAAAAGAGAAGATGATGACGCTCTGCGAGGAAGTGGAGTTTCCTCTGAGCTCGGTTTTGGCTCGGATGGAGAAAACCGGCATCACCATTGACGTCAAATATCTCGGTGAGATGTCGAAAGAACTCGAGCGCAACCTCGACAATGTGGTAAAAGAAATCTTCAAGCTCGCCGGCGATAAGTTCAACATCAACTCGACGCAGCAGCTCAGCGAAGTCCTCTTCACCGACCTCAAGCTCACCCCCGTACGCAAAACGAAGACAGGATATTCAACCGACGTCGGTGTGCTAGAAGTGCTCCGCAATGAACATCCCATCATCGAAAAGCTTCTCGACTATCGCCAGCTCTCGAAGCTCAAATCGACTTACGTCGATGCGTTGCCGAAACTAATCAATCCGAGAACCGGCCGCGTTCACACATCGTACAATCAGACCGTTGCAGCTACCGGGCGACTTTCGAGCAGCGACCCGAATTTGCAGAACATCCCGATTCGTACGGAGATCGGCCGTTCCATCCGCCAGGCCTTTGTCTCCGGCGGCAAAGATCGGCTCATCATGTCTGCCGATTACTCACAGATCGAGCTGCGGGTGATGGCACACGTGTCGGGCGATCAAGGGTTGGCCGAGGCGTTCCGCAACGGCGAAGATGTGCACGCCACGACGGCAGCAAAAGTCTTTGGAGTTTCGCTCAAAGAGGTCACGCGTGACATGCGGCGAAAAGCGAAGGAAGTGAACTTCGGCATCATGTACGGTATCGGGCCGTTTGGACTTTCGAATCGGCTCGAAATCTCTCAGGCTGAAGCGAAAGAGATCATCGAGCGCTACTTCGAGCGCTTCCCGAAGGTCAAGGAATACATCGAAGAGACAAAAGCGATGGCACACAAGAAGGGTTACGTTTCAACACTCATGGGACGGCGGCGCTTTCTTCCCGATATCCACAGCAGGAATCAGAACATCCGCCAGAACGCAGAGCGGCAGGCGATCAACATGCCTATTCAAGGCACTGCTGCGGACATGATCAAGATGGCGATGGTGCGAATTGACCGCGCGTTAGTTGAAGAAGAATTTAAGAGCGCGATGCTTCTTCAGGTACATGACGAGCTGGTCTTTGAAATCTGGAAAGACGAAGAGGCAAAGATACGGAAGCTAGTCGAGAAGCAGATGCGAGAGGCGATGAAGCTTGATGTTCCGATTGAAGTGGAGATTGGCGTGGGGAAGAACTGGCTGGAAGCACA
>CAYJSZ010000204.1:0-2862 GCA_964372545.1 uncultured Ignavibacteriaceae bacterium | reverse complement strand
CGTCCCTATCGGACAACGCTCCTACCGCCAGCGGCTGGCAAACGTTCTCTGGTTAGTCCGGTTCATCCGTCAAAACGATATCCAGATTGTGCATGCCCACTCGCGCGCAGCCAGTTGGGTCGGCTATTTCGCTACGCTTATCACCGACACGCCCTTCATCTCCACCGTGCACGGCCGGCAGCACGTGCACGCCTCCAGCAGGATGTTCAATATCTACGGTCGGCATATTCTTGCCGTGTGTGAGAGCATCAAAGACCATTTGGCAAACGAGCTGGGAATCGCTCCGGAAGCGATCACCGTCGTGCCGAACGGCATTCCCTCCGATCTGTGGACCGGAAAGACTCCGGCCGCGAAGAAACGCGTGTTGGGCGTGCCGGGGCGATCGCTCGTCCTCTCGTTCATCGGCCGACTGTCCGGTCCCAAGGGTGACGTTGTGCGGCTGCTGTTGCGCGACGTGCTTACACGCCTCGCGAAAAAATATCGGCTTGCGTTTTTCATCATCGGAGGAATGAAGGTTCCCGGGGATATCCCGCGGCTTGTGGAAGAAGCAAACCGGGTTGCGGGTAAGACGTTTGTTTTCCTCAAGGGGTTTCAAAAGGACGTCGCCGAGTACCTGACTGCCAGCGACATCGTTGTCGGGTCGGGGCGCGTTGCCATCAAAGCGCTCGCGCTGGGGAAACCGCTCGTTGCCTTCGGAGAATCGCACTATCTCGGTTTGATCACGGGGAAAAACTTCGCGGAAGCGGTCCGCAGCAACTTTGGCGATGCCGGCACGTTTCAGCAACCGGAGCCTGTCCGTGTGAAGCACGACTTCGAGGCAATCCTCTCTCGGGGCGTGCCGCGCTCTTCGGCAAGAAAGACCGTTGAAGCGACACGCGCACGCTTTGATATTCGAGCTGTCGAGCAATCCGTTCAGCAGAAGTACGAACAAGCGTTGATCGAAACAAAATCGCCTGCAGTCATTCCCGTGTTGCTCTACCACCGGGTTGTCCCTGCATTGCCGGGCGGCAAACTTGAAGGACTGACGGTCACGGCCGCTCGATTCGAAGCGCAATTGCGGTCGCTCACCCGAAGGGGGTACACCACCATTACGTTTTCGGACTATGCCGCATTCACACGCGGCGAACGCCTTCTTCCCCCGCGCCCTATCATCCTGACCTTTGACGACGGATACGAGGACAACTATTCCCTCGCCTTCCCATTGCTCCAAGGGTACGGTATGAACGCTGTCGTGTACCTCGTAGCAAACAGGAGGCAGCGGACAAACTTCTGGGACTCCGACCATCCACAGGTTCCTCTCCTGACAACCCCGCAGGTGCGTGAGATGTCGCGGTACGGCGTCGAGTTCGGCTCGCACACGATCTCGCACCGCTGTCTGTTAGCGCTGCAGAACCGGGCCGTCGTCAAAGAGGTGAGAAAGTCGAAACGGATTATTGAAGACTTGCTCGGAAACCGGGTGATTTCCTTCGCCTATCCGTACGGAGACCTTGATGCACGCGTCAAGGAGATCGTTGCGCAAGAGGGATACTCCTACGCAGTCGCGTCGGATACCGGGCCTGCGGTGTTCTACCGGGATCCCTTCCAGATCAGGCGCACGCAGGTTTTTCCCTCAACGGGGTCGTTCGGCTTCTGGAAGAAAACCCAGCCCTGGTATCATCAATATAAAGCACTGAAGCAACCGACAAGCTCGAATTAACAATCCGTTTTGCTTCTTTTCTCGTATTTTATTCAGAGTTTGAACGACCGGACGGGGCAAAAGATTTTTTGCGTAGGGAGGAATCTTTCATTCCGGTTCACTGTTAGACTACATGGACATTCTTGCATTACTATCGTAACCCACCGATACTTCACAATTCACTGAAGGAGGATTCTGTATGAAAAGAACTTTGTCGTTGTTGCTCGGCGTTCTTGCCGTTGCCGTTTTTGTGACCATTCCCCTCACGGCTCAGGAAAAGAAAGCAGAAAAGGAAATGACGGTTACGGGTGAGGTGGTCGACGTCGCCTGCTATGTGATGGGCGAAGCAAGAGGCGAGGGACATGTGAAATGCGCGACGGCCTGTGCCAAAGCCGGCGGATCGCTCGGAATTCTAACGGCAGACGGGAAGCTGTACGTCTCGTTGCTGCCCGACGACCACAAGAACAGCCCGAATGCGATCCTGATGGACCACATCGGCCATACGGTTGAGGCGAAAGGCTTCGTGCGCGTGAAGGGTGGTACGCAGGGAATGATGGTGAAGAGCGTGGCGATGGCGAAGATGGAGGAGAAGATGTAGGGTGTATCGAGAACCTTCCGAAGGTTTTCTTGGAAAGACTTCCGAAGTCTCTTGAGAATTCTGAGGTAGACTTCGGAAGTCTCAACATGTACTTCGGAAGGTTGCTATTGCTTGCCGTTAAGCGTGCGGAGGAATGCCAGCAAATTTTGTTTCTCTTGCTGTGATAGGTTGAGCGGTCGTATCTCTTCATCGAGATTAGCATTTGGTTTGCCACCTTTATCGTACAACTCTATGACTTCCTCAAGTGTTGCGAAAACGCCGTTGTGCATATACGGAGCTGTGCGGGAGATTTCTCGCAGAGTCGGCGTTTTAAATGCCCCTTTCTCCTGCTCACGTTTTGTTACGGCATAACGTCCCCAATCTGAGGTTGTTGTATCAAGATAAGCCACGCCTGTGTTGTGGAATTTCTCGTCTGTAAAATTAGGACCTATATGACACGCGATGCAATTTCCTTTGCCGCGAAAGATTTGTAACCCTCGCTTGGCCGATTCAGAGAGAGCCTCGCGGTCTCCGTGCACAAACCTGTCGAACGCGGAATTCCCAGACAAAAGTGTGCGGACGAACGTCGCAAGAGCTCGTGCAATGTTTT
>CAYJSZ010000203.1:0-2920 GCA_964372545.1 uncultured Ignavibacteriaceae bacterium | reverse complement strand
ATGAGCGCCGAGCCACCGCGCCGCATCGCAAAAGTCGTTATCCGCTTCGACGTTGCGCCGGGAGTGCCGCACGGCTACCGGCCAAAATTTGAGAACATTTGCCGGACTTGCCCCGTTGCTATGAGTATCAACCCCGACATTCAGGTCGACTTACAGTTCCACTATCCCGACTAAAGACATGGACGAAAAGTTAGACTTTTAGACTCCCGAAGTCTCGGAGACTTCGGGAGTCTGCAAAAATCTTCGTGTTTTGGTGCCTTAGTGGCAAGATGATAGGTTTTCGGCCGCGTCTCTATGGGTTATTACAAAACACTTTACAATATCATTCTGAGGGAGTGAAGACCCGAAGGGGCGAGCGACCGAAGAATCTCGTTTCTCCCTCTCTAAATTCAAGGAGCAGATTCTTCGCTTAACTCAGAATGACAGTTTTTTTAGGATAGAGAGACTGGCTCGCGTTTTGTGAACGAGCGATTAACGCAGCGCGGAATTATTTTCTCTTCGATTTGTTTCATATCTTAGAAGTGGTACCAGCACATGGAGAACTCATGTCGATACGACCGGTCAAACGAATCATTCAAGCCCAGCCCACCATCGAAGGCGCGGGTGTGCGATTGCGTCGCGCATTCGGCTTTGGAGATACGGACGAATACGACCCCTTCCTTTTGCTCGACGACTTCCGGAACGAGAATCCCGCCGATTATCTGCGCGGCTTCCCGTGGCACCCACATCGGGGAATCGAAACGATTACGTACGTTCTCGCGGGGACGGTCGATCATGGCGACAGTCTGGGGAACCGAGGCACTTTAGGCGCTGGCGATGTGCAGTGGATGACCGCCGGCAGCGGGATTCTTCATCAAGAAATGCCTCAGGGTGATGGGCAGGGTCGAATGCACGGCTTCCAACTGTGGGCGAATCTCCCCTCCTCGCTCAAGATGACGGCTCCTCGCTACCAGGATGTGTCATCCCGCGACATCCCCGAAGTCGTCGACGACGACGGTACAAGCATTCGCGTCGTGTGTGGAGATTTCTGGGGAAAGAAAGGTCCGGTTGATGGGATCGCGGCCGATCCACGGTATCTCGACGTCTGGGTGCCGCCGGGCCGACGAAAGACGCTTCCGGTCGAAACGTCCCGGCACGCGTTTGCTTACGTGTTCGACGGCTCAGGAAGATTCCTTTACGCTTCCCAACCGGTTGCCGTGCGAACAGATTACGTCGGTTTGGTAGACGGTGCGAAGCTCGAGGAGACGGGAAATCGGTCGCTCGTGCTTTTCGACTCCGGCGACGAGGTAATAGTGCAAGCGGGAGATACCGGTATCCGATTCTTGTTGGTCTCGGGACAGCCTCTCAAAGAACCTGTCGCCTGGCATGGTCCAATCGTTATGAACACCGAAGAAGAACTGCGGCAAGCCTACGCAGAGCTCCACGACGGGACATTTATCAAAGGTCGCTGACCCGCTTGCGCGCCTGCGTTTTTCGAATGTCGCCCAGCTTCATGCTCTCCCGGGTTTCGATTCACTCTTCGCTACTTTCTACTCCGCCACTCCACCACTCAACTATTCCCCAGACACCGTCACCACTACTTGCCGCTGTCTTGGTCGATTGTCAAAATCAACGTGAACGATCTGCTGCCAGGTTCCGGCGACGAGAGCGCCGTCTCGAACCGGTACCGAAAGATCGGGGCCGAGCAGCGTCGCCTGCAAATGCGAGTGCGCGTTGCCGTCGTGCCAGGCTTGTTCGTGACCATACTGTCGCCCCGGTGGAATGAGCTTGTTCAAGATGTCCGGCAAATCTTTTTTCAACCCCTGCTCGAACTCAATCGTGCCGATACCCGCCGTGCTTCCGACGGCAAACACGTGCGCTACGCCGGTTTTGATCTTCGATTGGCTGACGATGGCTTCGACCTTTCCGGTGATGTCGTGCATGTCGCCGTTACCGTTGGTGGAAAGTTTGATTTCTTCTTGATACACCATGCTTTAACCTCCCCCGATCCCAGAAGGCGGGATCGACCCCTCCTTGGTCCCGCTAGAAAACAGCGGGATGCAAACAACGCATAAGGAGGGGAAAGAAAAACAGAGTCCATAATTTTACAAGATAAGAACTTTGTCCCCCTTGAGAAGGGGGACGCGTCCTGCTTTAGCGGGACGCAGGCGGTAGTTTTTTTCATCAGTTGTACGGATTCACTCGCCACTTGATGGAGCAGCCCATGGAAGGATACTGCTCCTCCGCAAGAGGCTTTCCTTCAGCCAAATTCATGATTGCTTTCTTCAGTTCCTCACGTGTCACTTTCGACTCTTCCTGCCAGTTGTCGTCAACGCGGCCGTGGTAGATGAGCTTCTGCTCGCCGTTAAACAGGTATATATCCGGCGTGCATTGCGCTTTGAACGCCGCGGCAGTCTGCTGCGACTCGTCGATCAAGTACGGAAACGTGATGCCCCACTCTTTGATGCGCTGCTTCATCACCTCCGGCGCGTCCTCGGGATAATCCGGATGGATGTTCGGGTTGATACCGACCGTGTTGATGCCGACACCTTTCGCATACTCAGCGATCTTGATCGTGCGCGGCCAAACGGCTTTGGCATACGGACAATGATTACAGGTAAAAATAACGAGCAATCCTTTCAGGCCGTACAGGTTTTTACCGGAATACTTTTCCCCTGCTGCATCATGTAATTCAAACTTCGGCATCGTTGTGCCGAGCGGGATTTCGATTGATTGGATAGGCATGATGAAAAACTCCCTTGAAGAATTCTTGAACTCTTGAAATGAAAACGCACTTTGTCCGCAGCAATAAGGTATGAAAACAAATTCTTTTTTGCTGTCGAATGTGTGATTGGGTAGTGGCGCAGTTTCCTTCACACACAGGAAGTCACGGACCCCCGCCTGCCTACAGCGAGAGCGAGTTCAAGGCGGGCAGGATTCC
>CAYJSZ010000202.1:0-2943 GCA_964372545.1 uncultured Ignavibacteriaceae bacterium | reverse complement strand
CAAGCCTCGCTTAAGAATCTTCCCTCATAACCCCGTCTTGACTTGAATGTGCCTGCTTGAAACTCGCCAACGCTTTCTCGACGCTCTCATAGAGCTTCAATACTTTCACCAGTTTGGTCATTACGAACAACGGCCCTGTTTTTTCCGTTGCGTTGGCGACACGCAGCTCACCGCCCTTATTCCGCAGAGAAATCATCGAAGCCAAAATCGCACCGAGCCCTGTGCTGCTCATGCGCCCGACCCCCCTGATGTCAAAGACAACTTTGCGGACGTTTTTTCCCAGAAGCTCGTACACCGCACGACGCAACTGCATCGCATCCGGTTCCGTGGTGACACTTCCCCGAATTGAAAGCACAACGACCTCCCCATATTTTTTTTCTTCGATCTTCATCATGATCGTCCCTAGTTTTGCGTCCCGTTGAGCAGGACAAAGATTTTTTGGATGCTGCTCGTGATCAACCGATTCCCAAACTCCAGACTCAACCCGCACGCAGCGACAACATCGACTTTGATGGCGCTCCCGCCCCAGGTGCAACCTGCAATAGTCATCGTTGCCGGAGAAGTCCCTTTGCGGTCAAACCAGCCTCCGGAGACGCTATACTTGCCGTTTCCAAGAACGCGCAGCGCGTAACAGGAATTGAGCGTCTTTACATAGACCCAATCGCCAACGTGGAGGTCGGATTTCTTGACCGCAGGTAACTTATCAGCGCTCTCAATAATTTTGTTGAGCGAGTGTCCCGCTTGATGGTGAATTCTCGATTCGTTATGCATGGCAACTGTCCTTTTATGAAATACTAAATTGAGGAAGAATGGATTGGTGGATTGATCCTCAATACTCCATAAATCCAATTATCCAACATTCCAGGTTTTTTCTTCATTTCTTCTCCAATTCCACATTCCAGTTAACAACGAGCGTAAGAGGATCGGTCTCTTTTGGTTCGATGACCCGGTTGATGAGAAATCGTTTCCCGTCGGGGAAGACATCATAATCACTCATGACTGGAGTGCGGGTGAACAGCGGGCGGACTACGCCAATCTCGACGCTCGACCCTTTCGACCGAACCTCCGCTGCCATTGTCTTGTTATCGCTACTAATATAGAAAAGTTCCTTTCCATCTGGATTCCAGACAGGTGTATTGCCGCCAGCCGTTGAAACTTTCACGCCAGTACCCGGACCCGGAAATGGACGAACAAAAACTTCCGGCTGACCTGTTTCATTGGACGTGTACGCAATCCAGCGTCCGTCGGGAGAGAAACGCGCCTGGCCTTCATTGAACTGGGTCTGTAAGTACGGATACGGCTTCTTGTCACCGGACAGGGGAATGATCCAGATGTCATTCTGACTTCCATTGAGTTGTTCAAAAACAATGTGTCTCCCGTCGCGCGACCAATCTGTTGGAGCAACTTGGTTCGTCGTAATGTACAAATTTTCTTCCGTTCCTCCACCTTCTGCCGGCCGCACATGGATTCCGAAAGTTTCTTTTCTCAATGACCGGAAGGCGATTCGTGAACCGTCGGGAGACCACACCGGACTGAAATCTCCATTCAGACCAGTCGTAAACCGTGTTCTGGCTTTACGCATCAAGTCATAGACCCACAAGTTTTGTGTGCGGGATTTTGGCTCAAAGATGCTCACTATAAGTCGTCTCCCGTCCGGCGACAGACGAGGAACGAAATTCTCAATCACATCCCCAACCAGTCCAAATTCTTTTCCTGTTCGGTCGACAATCATCATCCTCGCTCCCGCGAGTCCAATACCCGTTTGATATGCAAGAATACCGTTTTCAGAAGCAGAGAACACCGCTAAGTTAAAGCCGGGGTCGTTGATAACACCCTCGGCGAGAGTGATGGCATCTCCTTTCAGTTCAAGATTCGCTTCATCGAATTCTTGTGCAAGCAGCGTCGTTCCGCGCATGAACAAAAGATAGCCGGATGCAAACATTGCGTTTGCTGAGGTGCTTAGCAGCATCTTGTTTGTTTCAAAATCCAACGTAGCCACAAACAGTGCATCGCCTTCGGCTTCCGCTCCAAAGGAAGCCGTACGAGAAAAGTAGAGAAAATGCTTACCGTCCGGAAGAAAGGAGGGCCAACGGTGTGTCGATTCTTTCCGCGTCGTGTCGATCTTCGTGACGACCGTTGGCGTTCCACCCGAAGCGGAAACGGCCAAGACTGGTCCTACAACATTTGGGTTAAAAAGAATCGTGCCGTCCTGGCTCCAAGTTCCACCGCGTCCGAGAGGCGCATCGCAAATCGTCACCGGCGGACTGCCTGCGACATCGACTTTTCTCAACTTCCCTGCCGAGAAAAAGCCAAGCCATTTACTATCCGGCGACCAAAACGGATAGGATGCGCCTTCGGTACCGGGCAGCAGTTTTGAACTCGTTGCATCGAGTGGACGGACGTACAACGTCGTTTTGCCTTCTTGCGTGACGGCAACAAAAGCAATCATCCTGCCGTTCGGTGAAACAACCACGGGACCCGCGGCAAATCCGTACGAGTGGAAATTGGTCTTCTCGGGTGGAGGGATGACAGCACGGACGGTGAACGATTCATTCGAAGAATTACGCAGGCTCAACACGAGCACGATCACTAGCGCGAGCAGAGAAACCGCAGCAACTGTCCACGCTACGAATCGTCGGAACCGGAAAGTTCCTTGAGGTTGCAAAATTTCAGTAGAAGGTGCGTCAGGCTGTGTGAACACAGGACGAGCCGTAGTAACGCGGCTCAGCCGTGCTTTGCTCGACTCTCGTTTGCAATGGCGCAGATCCTTCGCGACTTCCGCGACCGATTGAGTTCTCTCCGGTAACTCCTTTGCCAGGCATTCCAACACAATGGCATCAAGCTGCGGGTCGATTTCCGGTTTGATGGACGACATCGGCTCAGGGTCGACATTCACGATCTCATAGTTGATTGCCGTCTCGTGCACGCCTTTGAACGGCGACT
>CAYJSZ010000201.1:0-2980 GCA_964372545.1 uncultured Ignavibacteriaceae bacterium | reverse complement strand
AAAACGTCTTCCCTCGAAATCCCGTCGCCGACACATCGCTCCGCAACCGTCGGAACGCCGACCTGAAATTCAGTCGGGCGATGCCCGCGGTGATCTCCCACAAGCAAACCGGCGGCATGACAACCGCCAGGAAATATCCTCCGGGTGTTGTCACCGATGCCACTTGTTTGGCAACTTCGTCGAGAGACTCCACGCAGTTGAGCCCCCCAAAGTTGGAAAACACAAGATCAAAAGTTTGCCCGGCTAAAGGCGAAAGGTCTTCGAAGGTGGCGAGGAGAAACTCTGCGTTCTTCACTCTGAGCTTGCTGGCACGTTCACTTGCTTGCTGAATCATGTTCGGAGAAATATCCACTCCAACAACACGATAACCTTCCTGAGCAAGAGCAACGGCATCGATTCCTATGCCGCAATTGATGTCCAGGACTGAGGCTCCCGCAGGCACAAGTGAGCGGATTATGGAATAAGTCTTTTGGCGTAGCCCGCGCGTGATCTCGTTTTCGAGAGAGCTTTCAAAAATCTCCGCGACACTATCGAAGGCTTCAGCAACCTGAGCGGTATGGAGTTCATTAACCGATGACATGAGTGGGGAGACGCTCGAGTTTTTCTAATTTTCGCAACTCGATAGGTAGTGTCATTCCGTGATACACCATCGAGGCAATGGAGCGTAACGATTTCTTTCCGATTCGCGATGGCTGGCTCAAAATTTCCTTCGTGGCTCTCATTCCGCGCCAGACACTAAATTTCTTGTGCACGACGCGGTGCAGAGTTCTATAAAAGTCGGGAGAATACTCTCCGGCAAACATCAAATCCAAATCGTCGCTATCCACCCAGTTTTGCTTTTCGCCGAGTTGCGTTTTGACCCGGTCGTAGAATTTCGTGCCAGGCAGTGGATAGGAGATAGAAACCCCGATCTCATCGGGCTTACACTCCTTGACCATCTGTAAAGTCTTCTCGATGTCGTTTTTCGTTTCGCCGGGATAGCCAAACTGGAGGAAGAAACCAACCCGGATGCCGATTCGATGGAGGAGTGCGGTGGCTTGATCGATCTGCTCGATCGTTGTTCCTTTCTCCATCGCGTCAAGCACTTTCTGCGATCCGGATTCAGCGCCAACCCACACCGTCTGGCAGCCGGCATTCTTGAGGTGCTGGATGTTGTCCTCTTTCAGCAGAAGATCGACGCGGGAGAGGCATTTAAATGGGATTTTAGCATTCTCCAGGTTCACGGTCTCGTCAAACTTTGTTACCCAGCCGGGTTTCAGACCGAAAATGTCATCGGCAAACCAGATATGATCCGGCTTTGCAAATTTCCTCAGAAACGTCATTTCCTCAACGACATTCTCTGGGCTTCGGCTCTGGTAGACTTGCCCGTAGATCGGCTTAGCGCACCAGTTACAGTGGAATGGGCAGCCGCGGGTTGTCACCATGTTCAACGAGAAGTAGCCATGACGCCGTCTCCAAACAGACCGATATCGCTCAAGATCGACCAAGTCCCACGCAGGGAAAGGAATCTCATCGAGTCTCGTAATAAGTTCTCGTTTTTCGGACCGAAAGATAGCGCCATTCTTCCTATACACTAACCCACGAATATTTTCGACCGCGCGCGAGGCGTTCTTCAAAAGGTGCTCTGAAAGTTCGACAAGAGTTTGTTCCGCTTCCCCGCAAATGACGTAATCGGCGCCGTGGGCAAAATATTTGTCGAGGTGGTCGGTCGCATCGGAGCTGAAGATGATGACCGTGCAGCCGTGCTCTTTGGCGAGCCGCGTCATTTCGAATGCAGCCTGACGCATCCGGCTCAAGCACATTTTGGTGAGATAATTGAATTGGTCGTCGTAGATGACGACGAGTCGCGGCCGGTGCAGTTGGAGAGCGCTATCGATCTCGCGTTCATCCACTGAGAGCATAACATCATGGAAGGCAACAGAAATGCCCCGCTGCCTCAAATAGCCAGCAGCATACAAGGTACCCAAGGGGGGATAGGGCATCATCGCCCTATACTCTTTGGGATCAAAATGGAGAAAGTAGGAATGAGTGAGGAGAACCTCAGCCATCGGCTGGAATCACCGTATCAATTAGTCGATACCGAATTCCTTCAATCGTTTGTTATAAGAAACCATTACCTTGGTTAAGAAATCTTCACCGTAAGCGGTCGAGATGAAGCTTCGGCATTGAAAGAGACGATTCCGCCGTTCGTCATCTAAGTCAGGATATCGCCGTTTCCACAATTGTTTCCACTGCTGCGTCAGCCAGGTATCGAGTCTGTCGCCCCAGCGGTTATTTAGTGGCAGTTCCATTATTTTTTGAAGAAGAGATGTTCTGTTAAATGATGAGCTAATTTCATTCTGCTTTTTATTCAAATTTGGAAAGTACTGGCGAACCCATTCGTTTGCTTGCACGTAGCGATTGAACAGCGCGACGTTGTGGAGAGGCTTCAGTGTTGCAACCTCCATTGCGGAGTAGAGATTTCTTATTTCCACATCAAGATGATCTTCGGAGATAAACAGGTTCATGCAAAAGTATTTTTTGCTGTTAAGAAGAACGATTTTTTTGAAGAGGATGAGGAGTGTGCGGCAAATCCACAGTCGGTTTGGTTTCGTTACGATCACGTAGTCGATGTCACCTTCTTTACTTGCAACTCCTTTTGACAATTCGCCAGACACAAACACGGCACGCACGAAGGGGAAGCGCTGAATGATTTTTGCCATCAAGACTGCAATCCGCCAATACCTCTTTGCGCGAAGTTCTTTTTCATTGCGCTCACTGAACATGCTGCCGACATCGGCTGAAAGGCAATAATATCCATCGTCATGAAAAACGACATTATTCAGAGGAGATGAGAGACATGCTTGGGTGATTTTTTCAGCAGAGGTTGAATTTGATGGAAGAAACGAATAAATCTCGTTGGCCGTCAAAGGATGGCCAAAGATGTCAAAATACGCGAGGACTTTTAGGATGTCTTTCTGAACAGGAGAAGCGTCGAAGA
>CAYJSZ010000200.1:0-3026 GCA_964372545.1 uncultured Ignavibacteriaceae bacterium | reverse complement strand
TGTTTATGCTTTTGCTTAACACTGGTCATAACAATGTGTGCCGCTGAGTAGTTACGATTTTGCTTTCTATCTTCGTTCCGCTTCAAGCAGCAATTCTAGCACCATAATCAGATGTTTTACTCTGAAATACGCCAAAAAAAATTCAATCGACAAAAACACGATATTGCGGCTTCTTCATTTCTTTCGCCATCTGGGCAATGTTCTTGCCGACGAGCATTTCATACATCTGGTCACGCATCACGCCCCACTTGTCATGGACGGCACAGGGATTCTTGCCCGAGCATTCCGGAAAGCCGAGCAGGCACTTGTTTGTGAAATCAACTCCGTCAATCGCTTCGACGATGTGAAAGAGCGTGATGTCTTTGGCCGGCATTCCAAGCGCAAACCCTCCGGACGGACCCTTCTGCGACGAGAGCAATCCTTTGTAGGTCAAGTCCTGGAGTATCTTCGCCAGGAAGTGATACGGAATATCCAACTTCTTCGTCAGCTCTTTTATCGACGTCATCTCCCCGTTCGGCCTCAGGGCAAGGTACATCACTGCCTGGAGGGCGTACTCACAATGGCGACTGAAGAAGATGCTCATGGTCAATAATATCTGTTAGGGTTTTCGCAACGCAAACGCCTTGACGTCTTTTACCGGGCAGCGAGAGCTATGAATACATCCCGAGCAAAAAAGCTCCAATCTTGGCAGTGACGCATAACAACGGGGGCATCGCTCTACCAGCGGGAAAAGCACGAGGTAGCCGCATTGCGGGCATGTTCTCGTTTCCTGTTGAAGCTGTTCTCCGAGCGTTCTTTCCTCGTTCATCGCTTCACACTCATATCAAGACTTGTGAGACAATCCCGCCGACGAGAAAGGCAACCACCCATGTTCCAACCCAGATCGCAAAGCCTTCCTTCAAACCTCGCTCTTTCATCATCACCATCAACGAAGCGATGCAGGGAACAAAGAGTGTGATGGTGATGAGTGCAACCACGACCTGCATTGGGGCCAACGACATATGATAAAGGCCTGCTGCACCGAAGTCGCGCCGCACGACACCCATGATGAATGCGGTTGCCGCTTGCGGCGGCAGTTGGAGCCAATGTGTTGTCAGCGGAACCAATGCTTGCTGAAGGAACTGCAACAAGCCTGTCAACTGTGCAACTCCGACCGCCAACGCGCCGACGAAAAACCAGCCGGACGCTTCTTTCATGAACTGATAGGTACGCACAGAAGTCTTGCGCAACACATTGTTGAGCCGCGGGATGCGAAGCGGCGGCAAATCCAACAGCAGCGGCTCCGGTGAACCTTTCAAGAGAGCATTCAATACAGTTCCAATTGCAATGAGCACGCTGAGAATAGCCAGTGCATAGACCAGCATTGGCACGAAACCCGCAGCAGCAAGGAGCGCTGCGATGACCGCTATCTGCGCCGAACAAGGGATAGCGAACTGTAGGATTGCGGTGGCAATCGTCTTTTCACGTTCCGTGCTCAGTAACCGAGTGGTGATCGTTGCCGAGGTAATGCAACCAAATCCTAAGATAATCGGGATCACAGCCCGTCCGTTAAGACCAAGGAAACCCAGGGCATGATCGACCATTGTTGCAAGGCGCGGCAAGTAACCGCTATCTTCCAGGAACGAAAGTGCAAGATAAAATGACAGCACGAGTGGAAGAAGCAGGAAGAGCAAGTACGTTGTGGTCATCGTAATGACACCGAACTCTCCGACCAGAAGCTGACTAAACCACGATGATTCTGGTATCCACGAATGAACGACGCTGCGCATCCACGGCTCCCACATCTCTTTGCCGAGAGTGTTTTCCGTAAATCCCACTAAATCCTGTGCAACCAGTTTCCCGACGAAAAGGTAAGCGATATACAAGACGACGAGTAAGAGGGGGATGCCCGTGACAGGCTGCAAGGAGAGGCGACCCAGGAGTTCCGAAAAGCGTTGATGGGTTTTCGTTTCCCTGGTAACTTGATCGACAATGTAATTGACTCTGTTCCTTCGCTCAATGTAAATCTCTTCTCGTTTTGTGCCCGGCAGGACCCCGTGCCGTTGCGCGATTAGATCATCCCCTTCGAGAACGAGCAACGCTTCCGCCTGCGAACCAACCATACTCAACATTGTGTGGAGCATCGAGTGTAGGTCCTGTCGTTGCACGCCCTCCCGCGCCGAGTGAACCGCGGAAATGACGGTTGTCGTCTCAATTCCATCCACTGCGGTTACGGGAAAAATCTCTACGCCGAGAAAACGCGAGAGGAGCACCAGATCGATCTGAACGCGATGGCTCGTCACCTCATCCATGAAATTCAGCAGCACCGCGACCTTCTTTCCCATATCGATGAGCTGCTGAGTAAGAAAGAGATCGCGCTCAAGATGCGTTCCGTCGACAATGTTCAAGACGACGTCCGCTTCAAGGATGATGTCGCGCGCCACCCGTTCTTCATCGTTGAGAGAAGAGACGCCATAAATCCCCGGTGTATCGTACACCTCGTAGGAATCAAACAGCCCCTTCTCGATTTCTATCGTGGTGCCCGGATAGTTCGAGACGTCGACATAGATTCCGCTCAACGCATTGAATATGAGCGATTTCCCGACGTTCGGGTTGCCAACAAGAACGAGCTTTGGCTTAGCAAGGTCGCCCTGGAGAAACGTCAACTCCCGGTGCCGATGCCTCTCAATGTGCGAAGGATGCTTTTCGTGTTCTTCTGCCATTCTACGTTTTGTCCTTAACCACCGAGACCAGGATTTCTTTTGCTAATGTATGACCAATCGCAATTTGCTGTCGGTTTTTCTGGATCACAACTGTTCCTCCGGGGAGGCGTTCAAAACACAAAACGACTTCACCCTCGTTGATTCCAAGCCGGAGAAAGAGGATCCTCTTTGTTTTGGGCACAGAATGTATCCGGAGGTTCTGCCCCAGTGAGCTCTCGAACAACGAAATGAAGTTACCTGCTTGCACGTTGCCTCTTTTGTTCTTCATCGCTAGTGCCGGTTCAAATAAATAATCTTGTGTTTTTGAGACCCCCTCTTTTATTC
>CAYJSZ010000199.1:0-3037 GCA_964372545.1 uncultured Ignavibacteriaceae bacterium | reverse complement strand
GTACTTTGTCCCCCTTACTCCCGCCAAACAACAGCGGGACGCAAAAAACGCGCAAGGGGGACGCGGCTCGTTTCCTGAGACGCAGGGGGTCTAATGGCAGGGAGAACGATGATAGATTCGGTCCTTGAAGTTCGCAACCTCACGAAACGCTACGGCGACGTCGTTGCCGTCAACGGCGTCAGCTTCGAGGTCAAGCGCCAGGAGGTCTTCGGTATCCTCGGCCCCAACGGCGCCGGCAAAACAACGACGCTCGAAATGATCGAGAGCATGCGCCCGATCGACTCCGGCCGGGTTCTACTCGACGGCATCGACGTTACCAAAGAGCCGCAAAAGGTGAAGCGCATCATCGGCGTGCAGCTCCAGTCCTCTGCGTTCTTCGACAAGCTCTCGCTGACGGAATTGCTCGCGCTCTTTGGCGAGATGTACGGCCGGCAGGTTGACCCGCTCGCGCTGCTCGATGAAGTCGAGCTGCGGGACAAGGCAAAGTCCTACGTCGCCGCTCTCTCGGGCGGACAGAAGCAGCGTTTCTCCATCGCCGCCGCGTTGGTGAACGACCCGGTGATACTCTTTCTCGACGAGCCAACCACCGGCCTCGACCCGCAGGCACGCCGGCATCTCTGGGGCGTTATCAAGCGGATTCGGTCGGAAGGAAAAACCATCGTCATCACCACGCACTACATGGACGAAGCGGAAGAGCTGTGCGACCGTGTAGCCATTATGGACTACGGCAAGATCATCGCCAACGCCCGGCCGCAGGAGCTAATCCGTCAGCTTCTCACGAGGGGATTCAAAAAGGAACGCGTGGAGCGACTGGCAAGTTTGGAAGATGTGTTTCTCGACATGACGGGACATTCATTGCGGGACGAGTAAATTACTGCTAATGAACCTCGGTATAGTTTTTTTGCTACGAGAGCTTAAAACGACACGCTTGTGGCATCAACCCCGTCAGGGGTGGAATGTCTATAGGATAGCAAAACAAACCAGCAGAACTCCATAGGAGTGACATGTTGGCTCCCAGAAATAACCTTAGCACGTTCCATCACCATAGCCAGAGAATTCACATATCACTCCTGACGGAGTTTTCTGTTGCTTTTGATTTCGATCTATAAACATTGTACTCCAAACGGAGTTTCTTTCGTTGTGCAAATAAAGCGCACGGTTCATTTGATTCAAGAGCTACGCCACTCTTTTCGGCGTAGACGACGGCCTCAAGTTGACCGCCTGTCCAGCCATCCGTTGAAACGGACGGCTGGAAAACCTTCGAAAAACCCCGCCTTGCGGGGTTTCGCAACGCAATCAGCCGTCGACTTCAGTCGATGGCGCCAATGAACCGTGCCCTGTATATAGGCATTTTATCAACCGGACAACTTGTGTAAATAGTTGAATAACAAATATTGAACACCGAATCCAGAGTCATGAAGCTTACAGAACTTCACCATTCATTATTCCTTGTTTGTTATTCGATATTCAAAAAACCAGATTGAAATAGATGAGACTCAAAGGTAAATTAATTGTGGCCGCGCTCAAAATGTTTTTGCGGCAGCGCGAGGCGATCCTCTGGACGGTCCTCCTTCCCCTCTTCATGGTGTTCTTGTTCAGCTTCGTGAAGTTCGATGGGTTGGGCAGTGTCTCCCTCGGAATCGTGAACCGTTCTCAGGACACGACTCTCGTAAGCCTCTTACAGCCGATTCAGACCCTGAAAGTTTCACAGGGCGAAGAAGAACAGGAACTTGCGCTCTTGAAAAAGGGGGACCGTGCACTGGTGCTCGTTATCCCATCGTCCTTCCAGGCGGCGGGGTACGACTCACTCACCCTCTACATGAACGCTGAAAAACCGCAGGAGACCCAAGCCGGCCGCTTGATCATCCAGCGCGTGCTGGACGAGATGGTCTTCCGACAACACAGCGCCATCCCGCGCCATAGCCTGGGCACCGAGCTCGTCAACAGCCGCAACCTTACCTATATCGACTTTCTGCTGCCGGGCATCCTAGCGATGTCGATCATGCAGAGCGGAGTGTTCGGCGTCGCGTTTGGCTTCGTGCTACTGAAGAAACGCGGCATCCTGCGCCGACTGCTCGCCACTCCGATGAACCCCAACGATTTCATCATCTCGCAGGTCGTCACGCGTCTGATGATTCTGATACTGCAGGTCATCATTATGCTTGGTGCGGGGGTATTGCTCTTCGACCTGCATTTTATCGGCAGTGTGCTTGATATGCTGGTCGTGGGAGTTTTAGGCGGCATCGTCTTCCTCGCCATCGGTTTCGCGCTTTCAGGTATATCGAAGTCGGAAGACCAGGTCGCACCGCTCGCCAACGTCATCACGCTGCCGATGATGATGCTCTCCGGCGTTTTCTTCAGCCGCTCCAACCTCCCCGGCTTCGCGCATGTCATCACGGATTTCTTTCCGCTCACCTACTTAGCCGACGGCTTGCGCAACATCGCCATTGAAGGCGCGACGCTGACGATGATCTGGCCGCAATTGTTGGGGCTGAGCGTCTGGGCGATTCTGATGGTGTTCCTTGCCGTGAAAGCGTTTCGGTGGGAATGACTCCAGGTGATAGAAGGTGATCTTTCGACAGCACTTCGTCAACATGCAGTTGAAAACGGGTACGGCAACGAGCCGAACTTTCGCTGGCGGGACTGTCTTTGCCTTCGCCGTCACGCTCCTCGTTGTATCGCTGGAAGTCCCGCATACCTTCAGCGAACTGCTCACGACCATGCGCGGGTTCCTCGCGTTCGGCACACCCGCCGGCATGATGGCACACATGGTGGGCGGGTATTCCAGAAAATAGAGAGGGCTGGTTGCAAGTCAATCGCTACAATACATCTTGGACTCCTTATCTACCAGCTATAATCTAACTCCTCTACCTCCCCTCCTGTTGATACTTTCCAATCCGTTCGCTACCTTCTGCGGTGACCGATCTTCCACAGCCATGAACGAAATAGACGCAGTCCTTCGTCTATCCACTCGTATTGGCAAGATATACGAAGTTCGTCTTTCATGCTGTTTTGGGAGTATATACGCAATTCGTTA
>CAYJSZ010000198.1:0-3085 GCA_964372545.1 uncultured Ignavibacteriaceae bacterium | reverse complement strand
CAGAAACTCCGCGCGTTCCTGACGATGTTCGGCATTGTTTGGGGAACGGTCGCGATCATCGTGCTGATCGCCTTCGGTGTCGGCTTCCAGCGGCAGATGTCCATCAACTTCCACGGGATCGGCGAAAGTATTTCCATCATGTTCCCCGGCCGAACGACCAAAGCGTGGGAAGGATTCGGCACCGGACGCCCGATGTCATTCCTCGAAGAGGATACGCGCCTGCTCGCCAAGCAGGTCTCGAACATCGCCGCCATCAGTCCGGAGTACTCACGACGCACGGCCGCCCGCGTCGACGAAAATATCCTGAACCCGCTGGTCGCCGGCGTCTATCCGAACTACAGCGACATGCGCAACATCATCCCGGAAGTGGGCGGACGGTTTGTGAACGAACTCGATATCGAACATCGCCGACGTGTCTGCTTCATCGGCGACAAGGTGAAGGAGTTCCTCTTTCCCAAAGATGACGCTATTGGAAAAATCGTCTACATCAGCCAGGTGCCGTTCACGGTGATCGGGGTGATGCAGAAGAAGACCCAGAACTCATCCTACAACGCCCGCGACCAGGACCGCATCTACATTTCCGCGTCGACCTTTTCGTCCGTCTACGGCGCAGTGCGGCTCACGAACATTATTTACCAGGTCAAAGACCCCACTCTCGGCGAGCAGACCGCCGATGAAGTGCGCTCCGTGCTCGGCCGCCGGTACAAGTTCGACCCCACGGACAAAGACGCCGTCTGGATCTGGGACACCACGCAGTGGGACAAGTTCTTTTTCTATTTCTTCCTCGGATTCAACATCTTCATGGGGATGATTGGAAGTTTCACGCTCGGAGTTGCGGGCGTGGGCGTCGCCAACATCATGTACATCGTCGTGCAGGAGCGCATCAAGGAGATCGGTATCAAGCGGGCAGTCGGCGCAAGACGGTCGAACATCCTCTTCCAATTCTTTTCGGAGACGTTCTTCATTATTTTTCTCGGGTCGTTTGTTGGATTCCTGATCGCCGTCGGCATCATCCATGTATTGCAGTTTATCCCGATCAAAGAATTCGTCGGAACGCCGGTGATCTCCACCGGAGTCGTCATCGCAACCGTTTCGATCTTAAGCCTTATCGGTCTTGCTGCGGGGCTCATGCCTGCGCACAAAGCGGCAAACCTTGACGTCGTGGAATGCCTGAGAACTTAATGCGGAATGTCCCGCCAAGGCGGGACGGATTGCAAATTTAATAATTCTGCACTCCCCAATCCGAAATCTGAAATCAAATCTATGTATCGTGAACTCTTAAAAGAATTTTTTCAGGACCTGAAAGCACACCGGACGCGCGCAATCCTTACTCTCGTCGCCATCTCGTGGGGCACAGTCGCGGTTGTCCTCTTGCTCTCGTTTGGCGAAGGCTTAGGCAACCAGATGCTGTTAGGATTGTTGAACGCCGGCGACCGTATCATGATCGTCTACGGCGGCGAAACGGGCCTCACCTACGAAGGCCTGCCGAAAGGACGGCGCATTCTCCTGACGGAAGAGGATGTTGAAATCCTCGACCGCGTCATTCCCTCGATCGACCTCATCAGCCCGCAGTATCGAAAGAACGTAACGCTGACACACGGCAAATTCCAGATCACCACCGAGTGCGAAGGCGTGAACCCCGGCTTTGAAGAAATGCGCCGCATGTATCCGACCGCCGGCGGGCGTTTCCTGAACGATATCGACGTCGAACAGCAACGGCGCGTGCTTTTTTTGGGAGAAGTCATCGCGAAAGAGATCTTCAAAGACGAAGACCCCATCGGCAAGACGATTCTCGTGGACGGCGTTCCCTTCACCCTGGTCGGCATCATGCAGAAAAAAATCCAGACGTCGTCCAACAATGGGCCGGACGTGCGGCGAGCCATTATGCCGTATACCACATTTCGCACCTCATACGGCAACAGGTATGTCAACAGTATCGTCGTTCGGCCGAACGATGCCAATAAACAGGCCGAGTTGAAATCAGATATCTACCGCATTCTGGGTCGCAAGTACCGGTTCGATGAAAAAGACGAGCGCGCTATTCGGATCTGGGATTTCATCGAGAACGAAAAGATTAACCGGAAGATCGCGCTCGGCATGTCGATCTTCTTAGGCTCCGTCGGATTTCTCACGCTTCTCATTGCGGGCGTCGGCGTTGCCAACGTGATGTATGTTGTCGTGAAAGAGCGCACGCGGGAAATCGGCATCAAGATGGCGGTGGGGGCGAAACGACGCTACATTCTCTCGCAATTCATCTTCGAAGCCCTGCTCCTCGCATTTATCGGAGGAACCGTCGGCTTGTTGATTTCCCTCGGCATTGTTTCAATCGTGCGTATGCTTCCTGCAGACGACGGCCCTATGCAATTCCTCGGCAGACCAATTCTCTCACTCACCACCATGTTCCTCACCACCGGCATTTTAGGAACGATCGGTTTGGTGGCTGGATTTTTCCCTGCGCGTAAGGCCGCGAGCGTCGATCCGGTGGAATCGCTGCGATACGAGTAATCTTCTCGCGTATCATTCCTTGCATCGGTTCACTTATGTTCTTAGTTTTGATGGGAACAATTTCCCATCACCATGCGCTTGTTCTCCCACGATTACGGCGATCAGGGACCTCCTCTTCTCATCTTGCATGGAATTCTCGGTTCGTCGGACAACTGGCATTCGCTCGGCAAAGCGTTCGGGAATTATTTTCGCGTCTTTGCGCTTGTTAGTTGAAATTGTTTTGGTCACTTTACTATGAATCTCCAAGAGACTATTCAGGAATCCTTAATGTCTAGAAGACTAATACATTCGCTTGCAGAGAATTTGCCGGCCACTTCCCTTGCATCCATTACGTTGTTTTTTCATTTGGCAACGAATTTGTCAGGAGGGTATGGCTATTTCCGTGATGAATTTTACTACATCGCATGTAGCGACCACCTCGCCTGGGGGTACGTAGACCACCCGCCGCTCTCTATCTTCATTCTCTGGCTCAACAGATTGCTACTCGGAGATTCGTTGTTTGCACTCCGTTTTCTGCCCGCAGTGACCGGCGCTATACTCGTGTATCTCACCGGACTGATCGTGCGTGAGCTAGGAGGTG
>CAYJSZ010000197.1:0-3089 GCA_964372545.1 uncultured Ignavibacteriaceae bacterium | reverse complement strand
GTCACGGACCCCCGCCTGCCTACAGCGAGAGCGAGTTCAAGGCGGGCAGGATTCCGTGACTGTTTTTCTGTTGCTGTCACGGTATGCCCGCCCCGCAAATCTTTTCTGCGGGGGGCTCCCGACAAGAAACGTCGGGACAAGCGTGACAGCCCAGCAACGTGCACTACTAGCGGTGATTGAGATTGCTGGCGTTTCATCGGAACCAATCGCACCGAGATTTAATTCAAGAGTCAGCAATTTGCAGAGGTATTCTTCGATCTTTACCCGTGATCCAACCATCATCGATCCCCCTTTGCTTTTTCGCCTTTCGTTTCCCATCTTGCTCCTCGCATGGCACGTGTCAAGCTCGACCTTCCGGAAACATTTTTCTTCTCAACGGAGATTCCGCTCCGCATCGGCGACATCAACTACGGTGGACATCTCGGCAATGACGCCGTGCTTTCGATTGCGCATGAAGCCCGCGTGCGATTCCTGAAACAGTACGACTGGACAGAGCTCGACATCGATGGCCGGAGCATCATCATGACAGACGCTGTAGTGGTATTCAAAGCTGAGGCATTCTACGGCGATACGCTCGTTGCTGAAGTGACTGTCGGCGATATGACGGCGACGGGTTGCGATCTCCTCTATCGCCTCACGCACAAGGAAACCGGCAAAGAGATTGCGCGGGTCAAGACCGGCATCGCCTTTTTCGATTACGGTATTCGTAAGGTCACCGAAGTCCCCGAAAAATTCCGTTCCCTTTTTTCGCGCGACCACTGACAACTGTTATGAAACGAACCACTCTTCTCATTCTCTCTTTTCTTCTCACTCAGCACGGATGCAGGCAATCCACGGGCAGGTGGCAGGACTACGGAATCATCGACGTGCATGGCCACATCGGGTCGTTTAAGGGGTATGATTTAAGCACGGAGACACTGCTTAGCAATGTGCGCGAGTACGGGCTTCGTCTTGTTCTCGTCTCCAACATCGATGGAGCAGAGCTGCCCGAGACAGAAAATGTCGACGAAGCAACTGCGAACAATCGCACGGCGGAGTTTCTCCGGCAGCATGTCAGCAGATTTCGTGGCTTGCTCTGGTCGCGGCCCAACAATGGCTCGCCAGTGAACCTCGATAGATTTCTTGCCGATACGTCGCTCCGCGGCATGTTCGCCGGCATCAAAATTCACCCGGAGATGAATCACTTTCCTGCGGATGATCCCAGGGTCGACGGCTATCTTGCACTCTGTGAGAAGTACCGCATCCCCGCCGTGTTCCATTCGGATGCACCGGGTTCGAACGCCGACCCGCGGAGAATCTATGCGGCTGCCCGGCGACATCCCACCGTTCCGATCATTCTTTATCATTCAGGCTTCAAGACCAGCCATGATTCGGCGTTCGCCGTGGTGAAAGAAGCCATCAGCAAGAACGATGCGAATCTCTACCTCGAGACAGCGCAAGTCAGTGTGGACGATATGATGCGCGGGATCAAGATGGTTGGCGTGGAGCGGATGCTGTTCGGGACGGATGCGACCTATTTTGGCAAGGAACACTACAAACGCTACGAGCCGCACATCGAGCGGCTGAGAAAAGAATTGTCTTCAGAAGATTTCGCCAAGGTCGTGCGCGGCAATGCCGAGCGGCTCTTTCCTCTCCAACTATGAGTGGGACAGGCATTCCTGCCTGTCAGTATCGTCAGACAGAAATGTTTGACTTGCACTTGATGGGCGACACTTGACATTCAGAGTCGATTCGGATATACTTCGCGTGGCAAACTGACCTCTGCACAGCACGGATTCTGCAGAAAACGGTAGATCAAAACTTTTTCGCAACAGCCATGACCTTGACTTCACGGTTGTAGTATAGAGATTATTTCAAACCAGGGAGTGACAATGGATTTAGCAGGGCCCACTTCACAGGTCGCAGAGTGGTTCCACCCACTGAAGGTCGGATACACTGATACCGTTCTGACTATTAAGAAAGTAAGCTGGCCCTATCTTCTCTTGCCGACGGTTGTTATTGAAGGGATGCTGATCGCGTCGTTCTTTGATGGCAAAGCCACGATGGGGGTATTGGTTGGAATAATTCTCCTTCTCATCCCATTCCTTGTAATCCTTATTGGGCGTTCAGTTTATTATGTTATTAAAGTCGACAAGAAAAAGAAAATCATTCAGGTAATGGAGAGGAATCTATTTCTGAAATCATCAAAGCAAATTTCGTTAGACGGATTTGATTGTCTTACCCTGGAGGGAGAAGAAACCGATCGTGTTTGGACGAATACGAAGAACCCGGAATCACTCGATCGCAAAATCATCGTTCATACCCGGTCCGGAAATACAACCCTTCTTTCGACAAACAGAGATCATGCGTATGAAATCTTAGGTTACTTAAATGAGTTTCTGTTTGAAGAAGACGATTCTTCAGTCCTCCATGACAATCCCGCCAGTCTCACATAGACCTCGTGTGGTCATCCTCGGCGGCGGATTCGCCGGCGTCTACACCGGGCTGTACCTCGAATCGCTGATCGGCAGCCGCGATGATATCGAGATCGTTCTTGTTAACCGCGAGAACTACTTCGTCTTCCAGCCGATGTTGCCAGAAATCATCTCCGGCAGCATCGGCATTCTCGACACCGTCAGCCCCATCCGACGCCTCCTACCCCGCACCATACTCTACGTACGCGATGTAGAAGCAATCGACATTGCCAACAAAACCGTGATGCTGAGCCACGGTTTTCGTCCCCGTCCGCACGCCCTCCGGTATGATCATCTGGTTCTCGCCCTCGGCAACGTGACGGATTTTCGCGGCATGCCGGGACTTCATGAGCACGCACTCGCGTTCAAGAACCTCGCCGACGCGCTGTATCTCCGCAATCATCTCATCCACGTTCTCGAAGAAGCGGCCATCGAAGCCGACCCTGAGCTCCGGGATCAGCTGCTCACGTTTGTCGTCGCGGGCGGCGGGTTCTCCGGTGTGGAAGTGGTGGCGGAGTTAAACGATTTCGTCCGCCGCGCTGCTCGGCATTATCCGGGCATTCGACCCGAAGAGATTCGCGTGGTGCTGCTACACTCCGGCGAAATGATCCTCGACAAAGAGCTGACGAAAGAACT
>CAYJSZ010000196.1:0-3094 GCA_964372545.1 uncultured Ignavibacteriaceae bacterium | reverse complement strand
AATTTCCAATCCCGCGTAAAAGCTGCGGGAGAAAATTTCGGACTTTGCCTAACTTCTCGAGAATCGTATAGTGAGATATGGTCTGGCCAATCATAGTTGTCCCCTTATTGGCAGGTCCCGACAAACTGCGTCGGCCTGCCCGCCATGAGTGTTCTACTGAGGCAGGCGGGGGATTTGGCCAATCACGAGGCCTCTCTCCTCCTTCAGGGAGATAAGAACTCAGCAAGGTCGCTCAATATGCAGATTCTGCTGTAGGGAATCAACTGGCACAAACAGGCGAGAAGTCCGACTTCCACATTTGACAAAAACAGAGAAAGAAGTCGGACTTTGTTTCTTAGAAAATCACCTTCACCGTCACCACGGCGTTCTTTCTCGTCTCGACCTTCAGCATATTCTTATTGAACTGCAACGGCTCTTTTTCTTCTTCGAGGAAATTTGACTTCACAACCTTCTTCGGAGTTTGAGGGAGAACAAGCGTTGCTTCCACATTCTGCCCCTTCGCTTTGTACCTTGAGCTCTTTACCCCGTGAGATAGCGCTATTTTGAAATTTTTCTCGACTCTTTGTTGCTTTATCTCACGGGGTGAAGACGACCCTCGACTGCCTTCACCGACTTGTCCGCCCCGCCAGACCGCAGGCGGGCTGGCATCTTTTTGGCGGAGTTTCTCAAGGATACGATACTGCGAAAGCATCTGTCCAATCATGGATTGTCCCCGGTAGGGACAACTCTCAAAGTCGCCGCTCCCCAGGATTTATCTTAATTACTGATGTTACGCAAGATACAAATATTGCCACGACCTTCAGGTCGTGGAACACGAATCCATAAGCATCTGGCGGGCTTTAGCCCACAGATACATCGAGTATTGGGTTAAAACCCCATAAAAAGGGGCATTCCCTGATCCACGAGCTAAAGCTCGTGGCAATCGCTTGGTACGTTTCAGCAACTCCATTCATCTTGGAGACAGAATTTTCACCATCTGCGTAACATCAGTTAATTAGTTTCTGTTTGCTTGATCCCCGACCGAGAAAGGGGCCGTCAGTCACCCGCGGCGCTTCACGCAGCGCATCGCTCAACTGCCTGTCTCTTCCATAATAGTCTTCCCTGAACTGGATCGTCCCGTCGTTCTCCCTCCAGGCAGTGCAATAAAGAACGTAAACCGGGATCTTATCCTTCAAGTTGACTGTCCGTCGTTCACCCCGTTGCACCACAGCGAAAATCGTGTCCTTTGTCCATCCCGGATAATCCCTGAGAAGGTACTGAGCGAACTCATACGGCTTCTCGAGCCGGATGCAACCGTGACTATACATCCGAACATTCTTTCCGAAGTCCTCGCGGTATGGCGTTTCATGAAGAAACACATCATGCTTGTTGGGGAGAAGGAATTTCACTTGCCCCATAATGTTGTCGGGACCTGGATCCTGGCGTAGCCTGAAGTCAATGTCCTTCGCATTGAGCTGTGCAAAGTTAATGGTACGAGGATCAACTTCCTGTACGCTGTCTCCCGATCCGCGCAATAAGACCATCTTGTTGCGGCGCAGGTACTCTGAATCAGCTTTCATGTAGTTGATGAGCTCCGTGGCAACGATGTGATGGGGAGCGATCCAGAAGTCATTGAACAGGACTTGTGTCATGGTAGTACTCAACACCGGTGTCTGCCAGTCGGGATTCCCGACAACGACTCTCATGCCAAGCACCTCGCGGCTATCCTCCACAACGGTGAGCTTGAAGTCTGCGACATTGACCTGAACATACCTTTTGCTCAACTCGCGAGGCAGCCAACGCCAGCGTTCCAGGTTTACGCGAATCTGATCGAGGCGTCCCTCAACTGGCACATTGAGAGCAACGAGCGTTGCACTGTCAAGGACACCGGTTGCATCCAGGCCGTGTCGTCGTTGGAACCGGCGCAGTCCCTTCTCCAGTGTTGAATCTAACAGATCGGATCCATTGTTCCGCGAACCGGTGAGATCACCCGATGCAGCGAGGCGCTTGCCTAATGCAAGTGCCCTCTTACCCCTGTTACCCACGCTCATCGGCAACCCATCTGGTACTCTTTCCCATCCTCCTTTTTTCATTGTGGCTTCAAATGAAGAAAGCATCTCTCGGAGGTCCCGATAGAAGCCGTGGTGTGGAAGGAGATCCTGCAGGCTCCGTGCAATCTGATCCGACTGGAGAGCAGCGTCGAGGATCTTCGCATAATCTAGGCTGTCGCTTTTTGCGGACCAATCTGGGTGAAGCGTTTCCCGATCGACCTTCCCCTCTGCCACATGAGAAGCATAAACCAAGAATGCATCCGAGAGTAAGAGATCAAGATCTGCTAACCGCGCCGCAACGGGAAGTTCCTTGTTCTCTTGGTTTTGTCGGAGCTCGTTGATCATCGACTCAATTGCTGCAAGGTGATAGTCTCCCGGTGTGAGGCCCTCTCGATCAGCTTCCCTGATTGCCGTCACGAGTGAGTCTGCTTGTGCCGAGACCTCCGCATCAACGCTCCAAGCCGGACGATACGATCGATCCTTGTAGAAGGCGTAGAGTGTTTCCGAGGCATAGATCGTGTCCTGGATGAGAACGATCCTCGACCTCATCCCGCCGGTGGGGATGCGCTCACGTATCTGTTCAGAGACGGCTTCCTGTTGTGTGTGTGATTGGAAACAGGCGCACAGCAACAGTGAACAAACAAACGTTAGCACAGAGACCGTGTTAGCGCGCATTTCCAATTGTTACCCACCCTTTGCCATAGGTGCCTGAAACCGCGGATGATTTCTGATAGGGTCGTAAATCGGATCGAGCCTCAGCCTTGCCTTCGTCAAATCGCTCGGTGAGTAGAGAAGATGGTCAAGTTGCACAAGTCCTTCTTCCACGTCCGGAGAAGCGACGTTCTTCTCAAACACTGAGAATGTCAGATTCTCTTCTTAGCAGTCTGTTGAAAAAGGAAAAGATGATCCACGAATTACACGAAGTTGCACGAAATTGTATTCAATTCGAGCCAAGATTTTCGCTTTGTGTATATTCGTGCCCGCACGCCGTAGCGCCGTTTCGGCACCTGTCTGCCGACAGTGTAGTTCTTCAGCATTTCGGTAACACGAAGTATATATTGGGG
>CAYJSZ010000195.1:0-3105 GCA_964372545.1 uncultured Ignavibacteriaceae bacterium | reverse complement strand
GATTATTTGCTTGCACGCGCCAGTAGTATGTCGTGTTCAGAGCTAATGGTCCAATTTGACGGGAAGTCGCGGTTAGAGTTGAATCAACGAGAGCAGGAGAGAAATTCTGGTTCGTTGCAAGTTGCACTCGATAGCTGTCTGCCCCATCGACAGGGCTCCAGCTTAAAGTCACAATGAGTTGCTGATTAATTGCTCCATTTGCTGGAGACGTAAGCACAGGCGTTACAGGAGGGGCAACGGCTGCTGTTTGAAGTCGAAACACCCCTTCGCCCTTCGTTCCAGCGTACAAATAGAGTCCGTCTGCTGAAATGGCAAGCGACTGCACGGCACGCGTCGACAGTCCTGTGTTGATTTGTTGCCAGGAGTTGCCGGCATCGATGGTCCGATACATCCCCGACCTCCAATCGGCGGCAAAAGCGATGCTATCATTCTTGGGATGCACGGCCAAGGAGAGAACGACTTTCGAAGGGTAATCTTGGTTGACGGGCGAACCCGACAGACTTTGAGTCCAGGATGAACCTCCGTCCGTCGATTTGAAAATCCCGTTGTCTCTCGTTCCGGCATAGACGAGATTTGAATTGGAGGAAGAGATTCCTATTGCAAACACATTCGTCGAGGAAAGATTGTTGGTGACGTTTACCCAAAGATCGCCGCCGTTAGTCGTCTTGTAGATCCCACTTCCACGAACGCCTATGTAAACCAGCGACGAATCGGTCTGACTGACGGCCATCGCAACGATATTCAAATTGGTGGATTCAAGTCCGGAATTCTTCGCGACCCAGCTTTGCTGTAAAAGCCCTCCATCAACCGCTTTGTAGATGCCGAAGCTTTGAGGGACTGGAAGACTTGGATCGGAGAAGAAGCCTGCTGCAGCAAATCCGGCGTAGACTATTTGAGGATTGCTCGGCGCAAACAAAAGTTGTTTTGCTCCTTGACGAGTGGAAGGGCTTGACGGATTGGCTGATGGATGGTCAAATACCCGGGTCCAGGAACCACCCCCATCCGTGCTTCTGAAAATGAGTCCATCGTGTTCATCGGAGAGCAGCAGAACAGATTGGTTTGTGGGATGAAGAGCCGCGCTATACCATTCGGCAGGACCGCTGGCTTCTCCGAACGCTATGCCTGTCCAATCATCACCCGCATTCGAACTCTTGAACGGACCACTCCGGCCATTAACCAAGACGACATTTCGATTCTGTGGACTGACGGCAACTTTATGAATATCCGCACCCGTATAGCCTTTCCCCAACACTTGCCACGTCCGCGCTCCATCGGTCGATTTAAAAACTCCACCTCCATAATTGTTGACGAAGACGACGTCCGGGTCGCCCCGATCAACCGTAATTTCGATCGGCACGCCGGCCCGTACGCCCGGTGGACCATAGTTGGTGCCGCCAGCGCCAGCAGAACGCGTCCAGTTGGTGCCACCATCAGCGCTTCGGTAAAACGCGACGGCATTCGCTGCATAGACGATTTTGGGATGGGAGGCAGAGTAGGCGATAGCAGTAAAGGAATTGTCAGGATTGCCGGGGCTTTCAGGTGCTTGAGGCCCAAGCACGCTTGTCCAAGAATCGCCGCCGTCCGTTGTGCGAAATACTCCGCCATAGACACCTCGGTTCAACTCCGTATAATTTCCGGTTCCCACAATAAAGGTCAGAGCAGAAGTTGGATGCATGCCCATCCCGCCCACAAACAAACTTCCCTGTAGACCTTGGTTGATTGGAAACCATGTTTGGCCGCTATCAGTTGATTTCAAATTACCTTTTCCGACGGTATTGAGCGCCTCCCGGTCAAAGATCCCGCTAAAGACAAACATGTTTTGCGGATTCGAATGGTTTATGCACATCCAGCGAAACAGGCTGCTGTCTTGAAGGATCTTTGTCCAAGAATCGCCGCCGTTCGTGGTTTTATACAGCACACCCATCACCTTATCGAATTCGATGCCTTGCACTCCCATGGACAACTCTCCGGCAGCGAAGACAATATTCGAGTTCGGCGGATGGGTTTCGAAGTTGCGAATGGTGAGCCCTTCGTTCTCGGTGATGCCACTGTCTTTTTTTGTCCAGCTGTTTCCTCCATCGGTGGACTTGAAAATTCCGCGTAACCCTTGCGTTCCTGCCCAGACAATGTTCGGATCTTGTTCGTCGATGGTGAGACTAAAAATGGGGATCGCATCGTTCGAGGGTCCCAGACGAATCGTGATGCCGGAGTTCGATGCAAACCACGTTTGTCCTCCGTCGGTGCTTTTGTTCATGCCGCTCCACGCGTCGGTAACGTACATGATGTTCTTGTTCGTCGGATGAACACGAATGTTGTAGCCGAGACCGCCGATCGGTCCGCCGGTTTTGACCCATTGCAATTGGAATTGGAAAGCATATGAGGAACTCGATGAGATGAGAAACAGAATGGGAAGTATTCGGCGCATCGTCCTCTCTCCTGGAAGTGTGCTTCGAATGTAGTTGAATTTCGATGAACTGTCAACTTGCCTTTGTTCTTCCTGAAGTCGATTTTTCCTGACTATGAAACGCTAACTCGACTGGCTGCTTCGATCAAAAGGATGCGAGATTATTTTTGAGGATGAGGAAGTGCTCGTCCTCAACAAGCCGGAGAATCTCCTTGTTCTCCCCGACCGCTTCAATAAAGCGATGACGAATCTCTACTCAGTCCTGAACGAAGAGATGGGCTACATTTTTATCGTGCATCGTCTCGATAAAGAAACGAGCGGCGTCATCGTCTTTGCCAAGACATCGGAGGCCCATGCACGATGAAGCGCGCAATTCGAGAGCCGCAGCGTCGAAAAAAACTACCAGGCAATCGCCGTCGGCACGCCGGAACAGAGCGAGGGAACGATCGACCTTCCTCTTTCGGAGAACGAAGAGACGGGAACGGTGAAAGTGGACCGGAAGAAGGGGAAGGTCTCGGTCACCGAGTACAGAGTTCTCGAAGCATTCAAGGGGTACGCCATGGTAGAGGCAAGGCCACATACGGGAAGGCAGCACCAGATTCGGGTGCATCTGTTCGGGGATTCGCTTGCCAATCTTATGCGACGGCATCTACGGGGACGGAAAGGGATTTTATTTATCCCGCATCAAGCCGCAGTATAAG
>CAYJSZ010000194.1:0-3129 GCA_964372545.1 uncultured Ignavibacteriaceae bacterium | reverse complement strand
GGCGGGGATTCCGCTCAATGGCGGGATTCTGGAAAGCGGAACAATGTTTTTAATGTTATGCGTAACATGAGATAACAAATCTCGTCAATTTCCTGCAAGTGATAGCCGATGGACGAGCTGGGATGCAAAACGCGCTTGCGAAACCCAAGCTTCACTCGCGGAGCTTTCGAGAAGAAGCTGTAGCCCGTGGTCATCCCACCGCCGTCGTGCAGGCCCGGTTGTTCGATGCCGATATCTTTTTCACGCTCGAGAACATAGCCGGCGTCCCGATCCTGTGGTCTAATTCCGGCTGGAGGTGGGAGGAGAAGCGCAAGTAATGTAGCTTGGAAGAGAGTAGCAGTGAGAAGTGTCTTCATAAGGGCTCGAGGTTGTTCGTTGGATTGTGCTGCACGGCAGATCTATTTATCCAAAAAGTCCGTATTCTTCTATAGGTTAGATCATGAACGCTCAAGAAAAACCGGTCATCCTGATCCTTGCTGATATCAGCGGGTACACGAAATTCATCGTCTCCAACGCGAAGAAGCTTGCGCATACGCAGCTGGTGATCAAGGAATTGATCGAAACGATCGTCAAGCAGATCGAGATCCCTTTGGAGATTACCAAACTCGAAGGCGACGCCGTGTTTCTTTTTTCGGTCAAGAATGACGACGAGCAGTGGCTCGAGAAAAAGAACGCCATCGGGAAAAAACTGCTCACGTTTGTGCAGGTGTTCCGCGAAAAGATCGTCGAGCTTCAGCACTCGACGGCCTGCGTCGACTCCTGCTGCGCAAATATCGACAAGTTGAAGTTAAAAATCATCGTCCACAGCGGCCAGGCCGTGTTTCATGAGGTGGGGAAATTCCAGGAGCTCCTCGGCGTCGACGTCATTATCGTGCACCGGCTCCTGAAAAATTCTGTCAAAACCAAGGAATACATTCTGATGACGGAAGCGGCCTATCGCGACCTCGAGTTTGAGAAGGAAGCACCGGTGACCAAATCGTCGGAGTGGATAGAAGAGATCGGCGAAGTGAAGACCAACATCTACTATCCCACAACGGATGAAGATGCGCAAACAGCGTCATTCTTCGCGAAGCCGCTCTGGCAGAGACTCGGGGGTGCGACAGCCTGGAACTCCCGACAATTATTGCAGTCCATTGCGCTGATGCTCGGACTCAAGAAGCCGGAGCTGTTCAACAATATTCGCTTTGGAGAGACCAACAGTACCGACCGGTACGCCGGCATGCTTCATCTCCTCAACCTGCCGATCCTTCTGGTGATGCAGCCGTTTACGATTGCCCGGCGATGGCGGAAGCGAAAAGAGAATAGTGCGCCAGAACAGAAAGAAGTCCGACATTAAGCCTCGCACAAGCCCCGTGAAATATCGGACTTCTAACCGAAGTGTCGCTTTGCTTTCGTTCCCACGCTCCGGCTGTTAACGGTTCAGTCTACCAATCCGTGATGACAACAACGAGGGCTGTGCCTCCACTATTCATTTTGACGCCTGTCGAACAACGTATGGGTGGCTAGTGCCACTTCTAAAAATAAAAGTTGTATTCAAAAAGGCATCCCGCTTCTTCGAGCGGGACTCGTTTCCACATGTAGTTACGATATCCAAAACACAACCCTATTTAGTGGAAACGGCACTAGTTTTTCGTCGAATGTCATGAAAGTCAAAACTATCGAAGCAGGGGATGAAAGTCGAGCAAACAGTGGGCGGAAGGTGTAAGGTCAAAGGTGGAAGGTGTAAGCTGAAAGGTAAAAGATGGTAGAAAAAAACGGCCCGAGTCAACGTTGCGGCGCTCGGGCTGTGTGCCTGAGATAAGCTGAGTGAAACGAGAGTTTAATTCGAAGGTAATCTGGTTGAACTTATGAAGCCTTCTTCTGTGTGAATTCGAGATTGAGAGTAATGTTCACATCTTTACCCACAGTGGCCCCACCGAATTCGGTCAGAGCATTCCACTTCAGACCGTAATCGAAGCGGTTGATCATCGTAGACGCTTTGAAGCCGGCTTTGAGATTGCCATACGCGTCTTTTACCGTTCCGCCGTATTTGACATTGAACGACACACGCTTTGTCGCATCCCTGATGGTGAGGTCGCCTTCGAGAACGTAGTTTTGATCGTCAATCCTCTTCCACGAGACGCTCCTGAAGCTCATGGTCGGAAATCGTTCGGCATTGAAAAAATCGTCCGACTTCAGATGCTTGTCGCGCATCTCATTGTCCGTGTTGACACTGTTGATGTCAACCGTGAAATCGACGCCGGCATCGGTAAAGTCCAGATTGGAGGATCGTATCGTCCCGGAATAAACCTTGAAGTTGCCTTCTACTTCTGAGATCACGAGATGCGATACCGAAAATTTCACGTTGGAGTGGACTTTGTCGACCGTCCACGTTGTTTGCGCTACCGTGCTTGTCGTTACGATCAAACTTGCTGCGACGATGGATAGAATCTTCTTCATGGTGTTCTCCTTTGACAGTATAAGAGTTAGGCTGCTTTCGCGACGTCCTGCACTTTGTTGAATTCGGCAAGGATTTCGATCTTCACTTCATTGCTCACGACCACACCGCCCGCTTCGGTCAAGGCGTTCCACTGCAGGCCGTAGTCGAAGCGGTTCAGCTTGCCGCTGATCTCGAACCCTGCGACCTGTTGTCCGCCGAAGCCTGCCACCGTTCCGTTGTAAATCGCATTCAGCGTGATTTCTTTCGTGGTACCGAGCATGGTCAGATCGCCGGTGACCCGGAGTTCGTAGTCGGACAGTTTCTTGACCGACCTGGAAACGAAGGTAATCTTCGGATACTTCGCCGCATCGAAGAAGTCCGGCGACTTCAGATGCCCGTCGCGTTGCTCGTTCTTGGTGTTGATGCTGTTGACATCGGCCTCTAACGAAATCTTCGCATCGCTGAAGTCCTCCTGGTTGGTTGCCATCGTTGCGTCGAACGTATCGAACGATCCGGTGACCGTCGAGACCACAAGGTGCTTCACTTTGAAATTGACTTCCGAATGCGTGGGGTCGATTTTCCAGAGTGTCATGGTAGTATTCCTTTTGTTTTTGATGGTTGTTGCTTCAAATAATTTCACCACCAATATACCATGACGCGGGGCGGGCGCGCATTCACGCAGGATAAGAAATAGCGTTACCCTACGGTAA
>CAYJSZ010000193.1:0-3141 GCA_964372545.1 uncultured Ignavibacteriaceae bacterium | reverse complement strand
GAAGTAGAATCTTTCCCGGCACAGAATCGCCTATGGCAGCCGACGCAGGGAGAGTTGTGGATGGTCGAGCCGGAATTGCGCAAGCTCTACGATATTTACGATGTGGCAATCTCGCTTGCAGCGAATAGCGAGTCGGGTGAGGTTTCTGCCGAAGTCGTTGACGTGGGAACCGGTGCGCGTGCCGAAGACTATACGAACAAAGAGCTGAGCGGGAAGATCGTTCTCGGCTCTTCGGGACCGAATGTCTTGCAGCGCATGGGAGTTTTCGACCGCGCTGCGCTCGGCGTAGTAAGCTACACGTCGCTGCGATCGGATAGCTATCCGGATGAAATCCTCTCATCGAGCATCTCGGCGAATGCGCCGGAAGGGAAGAAAGCCGGATTCGGTTGGGCTATTGCGCCGCGGGTGGCGCGCGAGATTTCCGCGATGCTTGCGCGCGGACAGAAAGTCGTTCTCAAATCCATCGTCAAGGCTGAAACGTTTCCCGGCGAGCTGGAGGTCGTTCATGCGGCGATTCCGGGCGACGGCAGCTCGAATCAAGACGTCGTCGTTTCGGGCCACCTCTACGAGGGCTACATCAAACAAGGCGCCAACGACGACAACTCCGGATGCGCTGTCACGTTGGAAATGGGCCGCACGTACATCCGTTTGGTGAAAGAAGGAAAACTCCCACCGCCCAGACGGACGATTCATTTCCTCTGGGTTCCGGAGATCAGCGGCACCAATGCCTGGCTGAACAAGCACGAGGACATCAAAAAGAGAATCATCGCCGACCTCAACTTCGACATGGAGGGCTTGCGGCTCTCCGCGAGCGGCAGCTTCTGGATTCTGCAACGCACGCCGGATACGTTCCCGTCGTTCCTCAACGACCTGAGCGCCAGTTTTATGGAGTTTGTCGCGGAGCTCAACCGCGAGCGCGTCCGCTATCGCGCCAACGGCTATCGCTTCACGCTGCCGGTCGTTTCTCCCAACGGCAGCATGGACCCGTTCTATATCAAGATCGACAAGCATTACGGCTCGAGCGACCACGTCACCTACATGCAGCACGGAATCCCGGCCGTGATGTTCGTTACATGGCCGGATATGTGGTATCACTCCTCGCAGGACACGCCCGACAAGTTAGACCCGACGCAGTTCAAGCGCGTGGCCGTTGTGGGCGTTGGAGCGATGAGCGTGCTGGCGTCGGCGGAAGACGAGATGGCGATAAAGGTTGCCGGTGAGTGTCTTGCCCGCGGCACCGAACGCATGGGCGATTCGCAGCGTAAAGGGTTGGGCTATCTTGCCGATGTCACCGATGGCTCGCAGTTGCTCCAGGCGTACAAAGAGGCGCGCAATGCCGTCCGCCATCAGGCGGAAGTGGAGAAAGGTGTAGTGCGCTCTGCGTCAGTGCTGTTCACTAACCCTGCCGATGGACAAAAGAAACTGGCGGGCCTGGAGTCGCTGGTCGAGAAACGCGTGGCGGCGTTACACAGTGAGGTCGATGCGTTCTATCGATTGCGTGCCGAGCAAAAGAAAGTGTCGGTTGGCAAATCGGACATGACGGCCGCGGAAAGAGAAGCCTCGAAAATGACCGTTGAGCGTGTGGTGCGGCAGGCCCCGTTGACGGGGCAGGGAGGAGGTCCCGGCGGAGGTGGTGGCGGTTTTGGCGGTCAAGCCGCAGCGTTGGCGAATCTCTCGGAGCAGGAGCGCGCAGCATTGCGCAAAGTTCCCCAGCACATGACGGCGGAGCTGAACATACTGCTCGGACAGAAAAAATCCGCGCTGGAGATTCGCGATTTTCTCTCCGGCGAATTCGAGCCGCTGCCGCTGGAAGATTTGATGGCATATCTGCGTGTGCAGGAGAAGATTGGGAGTGTGAAGCTGACGAGCAAATGAGTCGGAGCCGTTCCTCGAAAGCCCGCTTCGGCGGGCTTTTTTTTGCTCACCCGCTTGTGTATGGTTTTGCATTTCGCTGGAATGCTCGTATATTTGTCCATTGTTCCAGGGCAAGAACATGGCAAAATGCGATCAGAAAAAGCAACCTCTCGCACACATTGAATCTTTCTCATCTGCTGGATAGAGGTATCGTGACAAAAAAGAGCATCGTTCCTCTTGAAACCGTGGAAAGTCGAATTCTTTTCATTCGCGGTGAGAAAGTGATGATCGACGCGGACCTTGCAGCACTCTACGGAGTTACCACAAAACGACTCAACGAGCAAGTGAAACGGAATAGAGAACGATTCCCTCACGATTTCATGTTTCAATTGACGGCAGCGGAAAAAGCCGAGGTGGTCGCAAATTGCGACCACCTTCGACGGCTCAAGTTTTCACCGAACCTGCCCTTTGCGTTCACAGAACACGGCGCCATCATGCTCGCCACGGTACTGAACTCACCGAAGATAGTGAATTCAGAAACCAAACGCGAATTTCTTCTCGAATTTTGCACCAAGAATTAGATAAGGAATGAATGGTGAAGCAAAGTTTGATTGTACCAGTTAAAGATATCGAACACCGAATTTTTCTTATTCGCGGTCACCGAGCGATGATCGATAGGGACTTAGCAGAACTCTATGGCGTTGAAACAAAATATCTCAACAGGCAGGTAAAAAGAAACCGAGAGCGATTCCCTGAAGAGTTCATGTTTCAGCTTACCAAGTCCGAAAAAGAGGAACTGGTGACAAATTGGCACCGGTTCGAATCGTTGAAACATTCCACGACGTTTCCGATGGCATTTACAGAGCATGGTGTCGCGATGCTTGCAAGCGTCTTACATAGTGAGCGTGCAATAGCAATGAGCATTTTAATTATTAAAGCATTCGTCCGCCTTCGCGAAATTCTATCGACTCATAAGGTACTTGCTCAGAAGTTGCAAATTCTTGAGATGAAAGTAGGAAAACATGACCAGGAGATTGCTGCAATCATAGAAGTCATCCGCAAACTGATGGAGCCACCATCGAAGCAAACGAGAGAGATTGGATTCAAGGTGAAAGAACCGGCCGCGGCGTACAGGACAAACCGACGACGCGCCTGACTCCCTATGCCCACCACCAGCCGACCTGCTGATGAAGTCCTCAGACTGATCGAACGATTCGACAGCAACGTCGACTCGTATCGCTCCGGCCGATACAACGAAACGCAGGTCCGCATCGAGTTCATCGACCC
>CAYJSZ010000192.1:0-3172 GCA_964372545.1 uncultured Ignavibacteriaceae bacterium | reverse complement strand
CCGTGAACGCTCCTTTTTCGTAGCCAAAGAGTTCCGACTCAAGAAGCGTTTCCGGTAGGCCAGTGCAATTGATCCCCACGAATGGCTCGCCATGGTGGCGGCTGTACGAGTGAATTGCGCGCGCGACGAGTTCTTTGCCTGTACCGCTCTCACCGTGAATCAATACCGACGTATGATTCGGCGTTGTTGAGATGGACCCGATCAACTTGTAGATCTCTTGCATCTGCTTGCTATGTCCCACGATTTCATAGCGGTCGGCAAACTCCGCGTTAAAAGTCTTCTTGTTTTGTTCAGGGGATGTGCTAATCCGTCGGCTCATCAGTGCGCGCTTGACCAACTCTCGCACTTTCTCAATGTCCACAGGTTTGGTCAGGTATTCAAATGCGCCGAGTTGCATGGCCTTCACGGCCGTCTGGATTGTCCCGTAGCCCGTTATAAGAATCACCGGCAGTCCATGGCGGCGCTGTTTCAGCTCGCTCAAAACTTCAAGCCCGTTGAGCTTCGGCATTGAAATATCCATAAACACGACGTGCGGCTGCTCCATGGATATCTTCTCCAGCGCTTCGTCACCGCTCCGAGCAACGATACTCTTGTATCCTTCCTTCTTGAATACCTCCTGAAAAGCAAAGAGAATTTTCTCATCATCATCAACGACGAGAATCTTTGTCTGCGGCTGAGGCATACGGTTGTTTCTCCTTGATTAATACTCGAGCGAGGCCGAGTACGGGTTTCAAGCCTGCCTACCATTGACGGGTACGTAAAGAGAAAAGGTCGCGCCTCTCTTCGGCGAACTCTTTACTTGAACGACGCCTCCGTGTGCGTTGACGGTGCGCTTGACAAGTGGCAGGCCGAGCCCGGTTCCATTCGCTTTCGTCGTGAAGAACGGATCAAAAATCCGGGATGCGAATTGTTGTTCAATCCCCGGACCGGTGTCACTGATCTGGATGAGTATACACTCGGTACCTCTGCGTAGCAGATTCTCCCCCTCCCTTCGTCCCATCCCATTTCTGTTCTTCTCGACCGTAGAAATCGTTTCGCCAGAATTGTGAAGACGCGTACCGAGAACAACCCGCCTTGCTTCGATCAGAATCTTCTCCTCGTTCCGGTGAGGCCCTTTCCCTTCAATTGCCTGGATCGCGTTCAAAAGAATATTGCTGATCGCCTCTTTCCAGCGCGAGGGATCGAGCGTCATCATCGGGAGATGAGGATAGATCTGTTTGTGGATCGAGATGTTCTGCGCCTCTGCCTGGAGGCGGACGAATCCGATACTTTCCTCGATGATGGCGCCAAGATGTACGGAGCGGAGTTCCATAGGTGAAGGCCGAGCATAATTGAGCAGCTCATTCACCACGGCTTCCATTTGATAAAGCGATTTCAACGCTACGGTCAGAGAGCGTTTGTCCGCCCGCCCCAGGTGTTTTCCTTCGCGTTGGAGTTGCAGGATCATCTTGATGGACGTCAGGCCGTTCCGAAACTCGTGGGCAATGATCGCCGACATTTCGCCTGCTGCCGTCAATTTCTCCGCTTTGATCAGGTCCTGCTCGAGCTGCTTCCTGGCTGTTACATCTGTAATGATCTCGAGGATCGCAGTAATCTCCCCGTTCTCTTTCAAAGGAATGGCGGTGTGCTCGATAAAGCGTTCCAGTCCATTCGCTTCTTTTGTAACGTCGGTATGGCTCTTGACGCTGACCGAATGCAAGGCTTGTTCACACAAAGCGTGTTCGCAGAACCCAATTCCTCTGAGCACGGTACGGCAGTCCTGTCCTCGGACTTCTTGGAGACGCTTTCCCGTGATGGCTGTAAAAACCGCGCTGGCGGTTTGTATTTCTAAGTTCCTGTTGAGCAGAACGAACGCACTCGGGACGTTGTCGATGATCGCCTGGAGTTTTAGTTTCTCGTCCGTCAATTCCCGGGTGCGCTGCTGTACCATCTCCTCTAGATTTGCACGATGTTCTTCAATCTCGTGTTCGTGTTCTTCCAGCGACGCAGCCATAATGTTGAATTGCGACGCAAGTTTCTCGATTTCATCGTTCGTTTCAATTTGAAGACGATGCCGATAGTTCCCTTTGGCGATAATCTCTGCCCCATTTTGGAGGACAGCAATGGGCTTTGTGAACTGTCGTGTAGCGAGCAGACCGAGTGCTACCGCCGTCAACAGAAACAGACCTAAGAATGCTGCGAAAGCCCATGCGAATGACCTTGCAGGACCAAGGATAGTCTCTTTCTGGACGCTTTCAAAGATATAGAATGGCACCGAAACTCCCGCGATCGCCGATCGTTCCTTGGCTTTGTTCTTGATGGGGAAAAGGGGTGCATAAGAAATAATTTCATCGACTCCTTCTGTAATAATTCCTTCGTTCCCCGAAAGCAGCGTTGTCACAACGGTATCCGGGTAATCGTGCTGAAGATTATCCTCAAGCCGCGCCGCAAGAAGTCGATTCCAATCCTTCTTCTTTTCAGTATGATAGAGGTAGTGTCCATCTGAGCTCACAAGAACTACTTTCCCTTCAACCGAAAGATGCCTTTTCTCTTCTATGAGTCGGAAAAGATCCTTTGCAAAAACATTCGCGATGAGAATGCCCGCCCGCCGCTTTCCGTCAAAGATCGGTAATGCCAAGCTGATGACCGGAACGCGGTTGCCAGCGGGGGTTTTGAGCTCTGCCGGGGCAAAAGCAATTTCATCTTGACCGAGAGTCTCAACGAGTAGAAAATAATAGGTTTCCTGAGTCTGACGAAGCTCTTCACGAGGGACGATGCGATAACTCCCGTTCGCTGAGTCCATCATGGATTCAACTCGGACAAGCTCATCCCCCGTTTCACTCACTATTCTAAGTTGATAATAGATGCCTCTGGTCTTCACAAAAGCATAGAATTCGGAAGCGACTTGCTGAAGCCGTTCATCTACCCCATGTCGCGAAGTATGATTCACCAGATCGACTGATCCTTGAAGGAGGGAATAATTTCGCAGCAACCGAAGATCGCTATCAACGTTGGCGAGGAAGTTTGCGGTTTTTTCCTTTATTGAATGAACGTCGTGCGTCAGGTTTTCGAGGGCAATCCTCTTCATCATTTCGACATTCGAGAAGATGCTGTGGATACCCACCAACGCAAGTGGGATTACAGAAAGCCCCGCGAACGCGATAATGAGTTTACTTCGGATCGAAAGCCAGGG
>CAYJSZ010000191.1:0-3232 GCA_964372545.1 uncultured Ignavibacteriaceae bacterium | reverse complement strand
ATGACCCTTCCCGTCGAAGGGATGACCTGCGCGAGCTGCGTGCTGCGCGTGGAAAAAACTCTGAAGAAGGTCGACGGCGTCGAGACGGCCTCGGTCAACCTTGCGACGGAAAATGTCTCGCTGACGTTCGACCCGGCGAGAACCGATCTCGGTCAATTAGCCGCAGCGGTGGATGAGGCGGGATACAAGCTTCTGCTTCCTCAAAAGACTCCCGAAGTTTCTCAAACTTCGGGAGTCTCCCATCAAGAGAAAGCTTACACCCAGCTCAAGAGAGAATTCATCTTCAGCGCCATTCTCACTCTCCCGATCATGCTCATCAGTATGGTGCAGATGACCGACCCCGACTCCGTCGGGGCAGGTTGGTTCATGCAGTGGTCGCCGCTCTCGATGGACGACATCAACAAGCTTCTCCTGATTGCAACGACGTTGGTGATGGTCGTCTCAGGCAGGCGATTCTTCACAATTGCCTGGAAGCTTGCGAAACATCTGACATCCGACATGAACACGCTGGTTGCAATCGGAACAGGGACAGCCTATCTGTACAGTGCGCTTGTCGTCTTGTTTCCCCATTGGTTTCCAGCAGACGTTGCGATGGATGTTTACTTCGACACGGCAGCGGTGATCGTGACGCTGATTCTGATGGGAAGGCTGCTCGAAGCAAAGGCGAAACGACGGACTTCGGATGCGATCAGGAAACTCGTCGGACTCCAGCCGAAGACGGCGCGGGTGATCCGGAATGGACAGGAACGAGATATTCCGATTGAAGCGGTGGTGCGAGAAGACGTCGTTATCGTGCGGCCGGGCGAGAAGATTCCCGTGGACGGTGTCATTACCAAAGGCTTTAGTTCCGTTGATGAATCGATGGTGACCGGCGAAAGCATTCCGGTCGAGAAAACTGTTGGTGAGAAAGCTATCGGCGGGACGATCAACAGGAACGGCAGCATTGAGTTTCGTGCGACAGCCGTTGGCAAAGACACAGTTATCGCGCAGATCGTGAAGCTCGTGGAAGATGCGCAGGGCTCGAAAGCGCCGATTCAGACACTCGCCGACAAGATCGCCGCTGTCTTCGTACCGACGGTGATGGCAATTGCGGTTGTTACGTTCGGTTTGTGGTTGGTGGTTGGGGATTCGGGCTTCACGGTTGCAATGATCAACTTCATCGCCGTGCTCATCATTGCCTGCCCGTGTGCGTTAGGGCTGGCAACGCCGACCGCCATCATGGTCGGCACGGGATTGGGCGCAACCAAAGGCGTGCTGGTCAAAAACGCAGAGAGTCTCGAGCGGGCGCATAAGATTCAAACCGTCGTGTTCGATAAAACCGGCACGATTACCGAGGGCAAGCCAAGAGTCACCGACATTCTTACGTTCAATGGCATTGCCGAACAAACTCTGTTACACCGAGCGGCATCCATCGAGAACAAATCCGAGCACCCGCTGGGTCGGGCGATTGTTGAGCGTGCCCGCGAGCAATCAGTGACTTTGAGTGAGGTCGAGTCCTTCCAATCTTTCCCCGGACTCGGCGTGACCGCGGTGGTGAACGGCGATGCGGTGGCAATCGGCAACGCGGCGATGATGGAGGAATACTCGGTTCATTCGAGCGACACAGATTCTCTCGCCACATCGTTGGCCCAACAGGGAAAAACTCCTATATTCATCGCCGTGAACGGCTCGCTTGCAGGTGTGATTGGCATTGCAGACACGCTCAAGCCCACATCGAAAGAGGCCATTGCGCAACTCAAGAAGATGAATCTCGAAGTCGTCATGATCACCGGCGACAACAAACGCACAGCAGAGGCCATCGCGCAGCAAGCGGGCATCGACCGGGTGTTTGCCGAGGTCATGCCGCATGAGAAAGCCTCACGCGTTAAAGCACTCCAGCAAGAGCGTAAAGTCGTTGCAATGGTCGGCGACGGCATTAACGACGCCCCGGCTCTCGCTCAAGCCGATGTCGGCATTGCGATGGGCAGCGGCACCGACGTGGCGATGGAGACCGCCGACATCACGCTGATGAGAAGCGATCTGACCGGAGTTGCGCATGCAATTCAGCTTTCGCACAAGACGATCAGCACGATCAAGCAGAATCTCTTCTGGGCGTTCATCTACAATGTCATCGGTATTCCGGTTGCCGCGCTCGGGTTCATCAACCCTATGTACGCCGCGGGGGCCATGGCGTTTAGCTCGGTCAGCGTTGTGCTTAATTCCCTGCGTCTGCGCTTCTCTTGACTGCTTGCCTCGAGTTCCGGAAATCTCGGCAATAAACCCTAAACTTTCTGCCGAAAAATCCGTACGTATATCTACCTAAGAACTCACAACACTTTATCCCGGCCATGGCTACCAAACGTGAACCGAAACTAGGCGAAACTTTTCTTGCGGACTTCCACCGCGGCGATTTGAGACAAAGCGTGAAGCGCGATTTTCGTGAATTGAAAGAATTCATGCTCAACGACGAGCGGCGAGCGCGACTGCAAGAGATGAAACGCATCAAGAGAATTCTGTACATCTCCTGGTGGCTGTTCCAAAGTCTGCTGCTCAGGCTGACACCCGCCCGTCGAATTCTGCTCGCCATCGCCCTTGCTCTTTTGTTTATGCAGGATAGCTTCAACGTCAACGGCTCTTCGGTGCAGGTCCACTTCAACTTCAATCTCCTGTCGTTTTTGATCGTGCTGTTTATTCTGATGCTCGAGTTGAAAGACAAGCTGCTTGCCAAAGAAGAACTCGAAGCCGGCCGCGCCGTGCAAAACGCTCTCATGCCGCCGCGGAGTCCGGACGTGCCGGGCTGGAGGCTCTGGCTCTTCACGCGCTCTGCAAACGAGGTCGGGGGCGATCTGGTGGATTTTATCAAGATCAGCGACACGCGCTTCGGCATTTCGGTGGGCGATGTTGCCGGTAAAGGATTGCGGGCGGCGCTGATGGCTGCCAAATTGCAGGCGACACTGCGCGCCCTCGCGACCGACGGTTCATCGCTCAACAGCCTTTTTGCAAAGCTTAATCGGATTTTCTGCCGCGATTGCCTTCCGAACATGTTTGCATCGCTTGTCTACGTTGAACTCCAGGCAAATTCCGGAACAATCCGCCTCGTCAATGCGGGGCACCTTCCGCCGATCATCATCAGAGGCACACGCGTGGAAGAGATGAAAAAAGGCGGCACCGCGCTGGGCCTCCTGTCCACCGCAGCCTTTACCGAGTCCACTCTCTCACTCCGACGCAATGACACCCTCCTTGTGTACTCAGA
>CAYJSZ010000190.1:0-3286 GCA_964372545.1 uncultured Ignavibacteriaceae bacterium | reverse complement strand
AACGAGCGGGATGCCTTTTTGAATACAACTTTTATTTTTAGAAGTGGCACTAGCATGCCCCTCGGTTTACTACTGCCTCGCAGTTCGATGCGGGAAAAATTTCGACGCTTCCAGCCTGAGAAAAGGGCTGCATAAACCGATCAAGAGAGCTTTTCTCTGCCGCCTCTACGATTAAATACAGCGCATGTTGACCGTCAATCACCGCTTCACCGTGAATGGCGATGCCGAACTTTTTCGCATTGTCAACTGCGAGATGCGACAGAAGCATCGGTGCGATGTGCTTATCGCCTGCAGGGCATCGATCTGCAGGATGCTGGTGTTTTACAAGAAATAAAGGCATGGCGTTCTCCTTTCTTAGTTTGTGAATAAAAAAGCCCTCTCCTTGCGGAAAAGGGCTCGTGGGTACATGTTATCGCGGCAAATTCCGTCAAGGAGGATTAGTCATAGCTCTCCAACATTTTTTGCAACAACAGAGCATTTGTACGAGGAATGAAAGCATTTGGTTCAGTTTTTTGGCTCTTTAATACCGTGGTAAGCGGCGATCGATGTGAGCTGCCCACTCATCAATACCGCCAGCTAAATTGGCAATTTTGCGGAAGCCGAGTTCATGCAAGAAGCGAACGGCTCGTGCGCTCCGGCCTCCATGGTGGCAATGCACAACAATCTCGCGCGATGAATCCAATTCATTGACTCGATTCGGCAGATCGCCCAAGGGAATTAAATACCCGCCCATATTCACAAGCTCATATTCATGCGGCTCACGGACATCAAGAACGAAAATATCTTCACCGTCGTCCAAACGCTGTTTCAAGTCTTGAACTGAAATGTGCGGTACGGTTTGATCCTCCTCACCGGTTGGGCGAATCCGAACGCCGCAGAACTCCTCATAGTCAATCAATTGATGCAAGGTTGGTTGTTCACCGCACATTGGGCATTCGGGATTTTTTCGTAGCTTTAGCTGTCGGAATTGCATCGACAGCGCATCGAGCAAAAGTAACCGTCCAATCAACGGCTGACCAATGCCCAGAATCAATTTGATGGCTTCAGTCGCCTGAATGGTTCCGATAATACCCGGAAGCACACCCAAGACACCTCCTTCTGCACAGCTTGGCACTAATCCTGGCGGTGGCGGTTCAGGATAGAGACACCGATAGCAGGGCCCTTGTGTTGCGTAAAATACCGAGGCCTGTCCCTCAAATCGAAAGATGCTGCCATAAACGTTAGGCTTACCAAGCAAGACGCAGACATCGTTCACGAGGTAGCGCGTAGGGAAATTATCCGTGCCATCAACGATGATATCAAAATCCTTGCAGATGTCCATCGCGTTGTCCGATCGAAGGAGAACTTCAAACGTTTGCACCTCAACGTGGGGGTTCACTGCGTGAATACGTGCGCGTGCCGATTCGATCTTCCGTTTTCCCACGTCGTCTGTTGCGTAGAGGATTTGGCGCTGCAGATTCGTGGAATCGACAACATCGAAGTCTACAAGCCCGATACGCCCGATACCGGCCGCGGCAAGGTACAATGCCAACGGTGACCCGAGTCCCCCTGTACCAATCAAGAGGACGCTCGCGGCCTTTAGCTTCTGCTGACCGGCGAGACCCACTTCCGGCATGATCAGATGCCTGCCGTAGCGTCTGATTTCCTCATGCGAGAGCTGCAGTTCTTCCACAACCGATCCTGCTGCGAGTTTCATGATAGCACCTCACTCCTTTCCACCTGCTATTGATGGAATAATACTGACAACGTCTTTTTCACTCACAGGAGTTCTTTCGTGTTGAAGGTAACGAATATCTTCATCATTCACATACACATTGACGAAACTTCTCAGCTTGCCGTCTTCGTTATACAGATGTTTTTTTAACGATGAATATGTGGTTGTAAGCTGGCCGAGCACACCGCCCACGGTAGTTCCTTCCATGAAAACTGTATCACGTTTCTCTGTGTAAGCTCTCAGTGGAGTTGGTATGAGCACTTTGATTGCCATTCGTTCTGTCTCCTTCGGATTCATTTGCAATGGTGAACAAACTGCCCGTCGACTATCTGCACCTGTTCTTCATCGAACGCCGACCGGTCATCTTTCAACACCCACGAGGCCAGTTCCGTTGGCTGACCCTGTTCAACGGAAACGATGACATACGACCAGTACGGCAACGCATGTTCAAGATCGAATTGTGATGGTATCGATGGATGGTCAGGATGCGAATGATACAGGCCAACAATTTCTACCCCTTCCTGGTTTGCTTCCCTCTCTGCCATTTGATAGTCTTCGGGTGATATTAAATAACGCCGTTCACGCTGGTCCTGGTTGATGTTTCGAATCGAAAGAATCTCACAGACATCTTTGAATTCACCCCTGTCCTTTCCGAAGAGGACACCGCAACATTCTTCCGGATAAGTTTGCGTGGCATGCAGTTTAATTTTGTGAAGCGCCGTATGGTTGAGCTTAATCATGCTCTTACTCCATGAGATATTTTGTTCCGTCATCGGGAAAAATTGTTACGATGACACCCTGTTCAAGAGTACTCGCTATTTTCAATGCTGCTGCGAAGGCAGCGCCGGAGGAATTGCCGACGAACAGTCCCTCTTCGCATGCGAGCCGTTTGACCATGTCGTAGGCCTCTTCGGATGAAACTTCCAACGTCGCATCAGCAAGTCTACCGTCATAAATCCCCGGTACGAGTGCCGTCGGCAGGTGTTTCAATCCCTCCAGACCATGCAGAGGACCATCGGGTTGAACAGCGATACAGCGCACATTGGGGATGAGTTCTTTCAGTCGTCGCGAGATACCCACAAACGTCCCGGTCGTTCCTAATCCCGCGATAAAATGGGTAATGCGCTTTCCGAGTCGTTGATAAATCTCCTTAGCAGTTGTGTGATAGTGTGCCTGCCAGTTCGCGTGATTATTATATTGGTCTGGATAAAAGTACTTTGTTGGATTTTTTTCCACAAGTTGTTTTACGAATTGCTGAGCACCATCAGTTCCTTCAAGCGGGCTGGTGGGGAAAAGCTCCGCTCCGTAGGCGAGCAAAATCTTTTTTCGAGCGAGACTGATATTCGCGGGGACGGCCAGTTGCACTCTGTATCCTAACGCTGCGCCAATCATAGCGTAGGCAATGCCCGTATTGCCGCTTGTTGCATCGATAAGGATTTTGTCTTTTGTCAGCTTTCCACTCCTCTCCCCTTCGATGATCATATTTAATGCTGCACGATCCTTTACGGAACCGCCGGGATTGAACCATTCCGCTTTGGCATAGATCTCAACTCCTGGTTTGTTGAGGTGACC
>CAYJSZ010000189.1:0-3286 GCA_964372545.1 uncultured Ignavibacteriaceae bacterium | reverse complement strand
GCTACCTCACCCACCGCCTGAACCTCTCCGTATTCTTTACTCCACTCATCACGCGCATATTTTTCTGCATGTATTTCAAAAGCTCGGTATTTCGTTTCTCAAAATCCAAATGCGCAAACGGGTTGTCTTCCAGCCGGCGAGGTGGTGTTGCCCTGATAGCATCTCGAACCTTGAGGATCATCCTCGAAACTGCCATCGGGTCGTAGCCCGTTTTCACCAGGAGCACCACAGCTCCGCGGTCGGCTTCTTCTTCGTATGTCTGCAGCCGAGGCTTCACCGCAGCGTCGTATGCTTCTTGCGCAAATTCCTCAAGCTCAGCAACGGTGGTATCCTGTTCTCCGCCAACTTCTTCTTCAAGCTCCCCAAACACTTCTTCCGCTCGAATGCGATGCCTTCGTTCATAGGTCTCGCGCAGCCCATGCCTCACAACAATATGAATAATTTCATGCGCGATCACTCCGGCCAACTCTGCCTCATCAGCGCAGAGCTTCAGCAAGCCCTCTGAAATGAAAATGTACCCACCCGGCACCGAAAACGCTTTCGGATCTTGCTCTTGTGTCACAAAAACCTTAAAGGAAACATCGTAGGCACCCGATGCTTCGCCGACAATCGTGGCAAGGAGATTCAAATACTTCGTCAAATCCCTGTTACGCACAAGGCCGACGCTCGCAATCCGGCCCGCGATACCAAGTCCAATGCCGTCTTCCGAAACCGAGCTTTCGTAATCATGCAGATAGGTCGCCTCGTCCTCGCTGGCTTTACCAATCGAACGTGTTGAAGCGATCTCTTTTTTGAATTCCGAATACTCCTGAGGCGAAAAAATCATTTCCTGGCCTGCTAAGAGAGAATCTACCACCGGCGCGTTAATCTTACCGTACCGAATCGCAAAACCCCGAATAGCCGCCGTAACGACGGAAGGACTCGCCTTCGCCGACTTAATGCCGAGCTCGAGATTGAGCACTCTTCCGCCTGATGGCTTATCGACAAGACAATTTTTTGAGATCCACCAATCTTTCGCTCCCTGCGTTCCTTCTCTAGCGTCTGAGAAGAAAGATTTGTAAAACTTCACCCACCCCTCGCTCATTTCCAGGATTGGCACCTCGATGCCTGCCCGCAGCACGACGATCAACGGATAATAATTTCCGGGGCCTTCCCGCACCTCGTTCTTCGAGCGCTTGGTGTATTCTATTTTCTGTGCCGTGCTGCTCAGAGTCATACAAACACCGATCAGTACGTAGAGTGAGATTCGGATATTCATGATCGTCTACCTTATTTGTCCAGCATGATATAGACACCATCCCACTCGGATGGCGGAGGATTTTTGGCATAAGCCTCACAGCGACCGATGTAGACCTGTGTCGGTCCATCGTTCGGATGATCGCGAGGTATGGCCTGAAACGACCGGAGCGCTTGATCGAAACGGCGCGTGCGGTACAATTCTAGCGCCTCAGAGAACGCGCTCACTAACTGAAGTACTGTCTGCGATACCGTCTCGCGTTTCTCCATAAGCTCGTAGACTCTGACTGCCTTTTCCTTCCCCTTCACGCGCAAGTCGTCGAGCGGGCGGACGAGGAACAGATCATCGAGCTGAGATTTGGTTTCTTCGGTGAGGATGATACTCGTACCAAAGAGCTTATTGACCCCTTCGAGGCGAGAAGCGAGGTTCACGGTATCGCCAATCGCCGTATAGTCCAAGCGATGTGGCGACCCGATGTTCCCCACCACCATCGGTCCCGTGCTGATACCGATGCGCGTTTCCGTCCGGTGCGTTGTGCCATCATGCCGGAGCTCAAACTGTTTTAACGCTCGCTGGACTTCAAGCGCCGCCGAGCAAGCCTGCACAGCGTGATTCGTGGCCGGGATGGGAGCTCCAAACACCGCCATCACTGCATCGCCGAGGTATTTGTCCAACAGTCCGCCATTGGCCAAGATGACTTCGGTTTCGATGGTGAAATACGAATTGAGAAACTGAACCAGCTCCTTCGGGGTCAGCCGTTCGCTCATCGAAGTGAAATCTTTGATATCGGAAAATAACACCGTGCAGACAACCTCTTGCCCGCCTAACTCTAGACCTTCTTGCTTGTCGACCAGCTCCTTGATGACTGCAGGGCTAACGTACCGTTCGAACATCGACCGTAACTGGCGCCGCGCTTTTCCTTCTGTTTGGTAGCTTGCAACGGCGGAGATGGTAAACGCTGCGAGAATGGCCACCTGCGGAGTAACAACATCGATGAGCAAACGATGGGATTGAAAGGCGTACACCGCTCCATAAGTCCAGCCGATGACACAAAGAGCCACGACGAGAACGATCCACCCTACAGACCGAAACAGTGCAAAGCCAAAGGGAATCACGAACGAGAAAAAGAGTATGGCGAGAACCGTGACATAGTTTGGAGCTTGATTAAGAAAATCGCGTTGGAGTAAGTTGCTCAGGATCGTGGCATGGATTTCCATCCCAGGAAAAACGGCGTCTGTGCTGAGGGGAGTCTTCTTGAGATCGAACAATCCGGCCGCATTGGAGCCTACGATGACAAGCTTGTCTCTGAACTCTCCCGAAGGCACGAGCGGCGTTGCTCCTCGTTGCTCATCGACAGCGGAGCTGAGAAGTGCGGCAAACGAGTAGTACTTAAACGGCCCTTCCGGACCTCCTTTGCCGTACCAGTTCACGACGTAGCGGCCGTTGCCGTCGAGTGGAATCTGCAGATCGCCTAACTTCAGACCTGTTCTCGCGTCCCAGTCAATCTGCTGGATGTTGTGCGATGCCATATAGGCAGCCAGACCGAGCTGAGGAAAAACAGCATCCAGATATTGATACAGAAGATGAACTCTTCGGAAAATGCCGTCAGCGTCATCGCGATAGTTCGCGGCGCCGAGCGTCAACGCGGATTCCTGAAAAAGCGTTATGGGGACGATGATGTTGGTATACGTCTCGAACGGATAGTCACGCGCATCCGCTGAAAGCGTCACTTTCGGTGGACGTGACAGCGAATTATCGTCGACGAGAAAGTTCTCCTCCTCCCGCAGTTGGGCTGCAAGAATCACGTTGCCCGCCTTTTGCATCGCTGTTGCGAGTGCACCGTCTGTTTGCTCGGCGTCCGTGTTCAGGCGGTCGATATCGGGCTCGGAGAAAAGAACGTCAAAGAGAACGAGCCTGGCGCCGCCGCGATGCAAATAGTTGACCAGAGCAGCATACAGATCGCGCGGCCACTTCCAGGTGATGCGTTGCTGCTTGAGCTCTTTAAGACTGTTCTCATCGATTGTTACGAGCACAACATCTTTGCTTGCC
>CAYJSZ010000188.1:1452-3320 GCA_964372545.1 uncultured Ignavibacteriaceae bacterium | reverse complement strand
TCTCCTACTTCTTTTTTAGCAGGTTGATGAAAAACTCATGTTTCTTGCCACTAAGACACGAAGAGCTATGTTGGAAAATCCAGGAATTCAATGGATCCTTTGGTGCCTTGGTGACTTTGTGGCAAATCTTTTTCTTTTTCAGCAGCCTGTTAGGACTGCATCAATCTTATTGATGCGTCGTCGCAATAAGGATTGCCAACCCGCTATGCGTTTGCCGCTGTACGGCATCCCGCTCATTTGGGCTTAAAAGGTTGCGGGACTGGCGGGCGACACTCCTTTCCTCTTCTATTATTCAAAGACTTCCTTTAACTGTTCACGCATACGCTGCGTTGCGGTGAACAGGTACTTCTTGACCGTTCCTTCTGTGCAATCCATCATCTCTGCAATCTCTTTCAGTTTGTAACCTTGATAATGTCGCAGCGTGAAAACCATTTTCTGTTTCGGCGAAAGTTTTGCAATCGCTTCCTCAACGTGCATCGAAATCTCTGTGTTCATCGCACGCTGGTCTGTTGCAGCATCGTGCGGCAGCGTATCGGATAACGAGTGCGGCTGGCCATCGTCCGATTCCATTTCCTGGTCGAGCGAGGTGTGCGTGTGCCGCCTCCGCCGCGAACGATGCGTCAGGCAAACATTGGTTGTGATCCGGTAGAGCCATGTGGAAAACTCGCTGCGAAACTGAAACTTCTTGAGACCTCGATAAACTCTCAGTAACACTTCCTGGTAGACATCCTTAGCATCCTCCGCGCTGCTGACGTACGAGGCGGCGATGTTTAGCACTTGCTTGTCGTACCGGAAGACGAGTTGCTCAAACGCGGCTACATCGCCCCGCTGCGCCCGGACTACCAGATCGTGGTCTTGTGCCGCCATGGAGTTTTCAGGATTGCCTGCAATCATTGAGTTAGACCAGAGGGGGGAAGAAAGGTTGTGGCGTCTTATCGGAAAAATGCGGGTAATAAACAGCCTTGTGCTTAAAATTAAAGAGTGGACTGCGCTTGGTACGCGAAAGGGAGATGAGGAGCAGGGGAACCGAGGGCTTGGAAGATTTTCTCCCTTTCTCCTCATCTCCCGCGCTCCTGCCGTAGGCATCACTTCGTGACCTGCTTGCGTTTCTACACCGATGTCGCTGCCTTCAGCAACGCATCCACCTTCTCAAGTGATTCAGCTTCGGCATAGAACCGGATCAGTGGCTCTGTGCCGGACGCGCGGACAAGCACCCAGCCATTCTCGACGAAGAGCTTGAAGCCGTCTCTTGTCTCAACTCGCTGCACAGGAATGTTTCCCAGACTCTTGACGCCCTTCTTGTATGCCGAGAGGATTCGCTGCTTTTCTTTTTCGGTGAGGTGCGCATCGATGCGGTTGAAGTAGTGCCAACCGTATTCATTCATGAGCTCGGCGACAAGTTCGCTGAGCTTTTTCTTGCGAGCAGCCATGATTTCGCACAGCAGCAGCCCGACGTAAATTCCGTCACGCTCCGGCAAGTGACCTTTCACGCCAAGACCGCCGCTCTCCTCGCCTCCGATCAGGATGTCGCGCTCGATCATCAACCGGCAGAGGTACTTGAAGCCCACTGGAGTCTCGTGCAGCGTAAGGCCGTACTTCGCGCACATCTTGTTCACAAGCTGCGTCACCGAGAGCGACTTGGCGATTTCTCCCGTCCAATGTTTCTGCTCGACGAAGTATTTCAGGAGGACAGCGAAGATGCGGTGGGAGTCAACAAAATTGCCTTGCTCATCGAACGCTCCCACACGGTCGGCGTCTCCATCGGTCGCAATGCCGATGTCGCATCGATTTTCCACAACCGCAGCAGAGAGCCCCTTGAGATGCTGCGGAAGCGGCTCGGGATGCGCCCCGCCAAAGGACGGATTGAA
>CAYJSZ010000188.1:0-1352 GCA_964372545.1 uncultured Ignavibacteriaceae bacterium | reverse complement strand
ATCTTGAAGCCGTTGTATTTCGCCGGATTGTGGCTTGCGGTAATCACGACGCCGCCTGCGGCATTCAGCTTCTTCGTGAGCAACGATACCATCGGCGTGGAAGAGATTTTATCGGAAATGATAACCTTGATACCCGCGTTGCCGAGAACTTCCGCGGTTTTCTCCGCGAACTCTTTGGAGAGAAAGCGCGAGTCATACCCGACGACGATGCCGTTCTTGATCTTCTTGTGCTTTTTGAAATAGCGAGCCGTGGCGAGCGCTACTTTTGCGACGTTCTCGAACGTGAAATCGTCTGCAATGAGCCCGCGCCAGCCGTCGGTGCCGAATTTGATAGCCATGAAAGGTGTTAGGTCAAAGGTGATAGGTGTCAGTCTATGTTCACATTCAACGCCCCAAACCCCGCGTAGTAGCCGTTCGTGTCGAGCTCTTCTTCGATGCGGAGGAGCTGGTTGTACTTTGCGATGCGGTCTGTGCGACTCGCCGAGCCGGTTTTGATCTGCGCGGCGTTCGTCGCCACCACAATATCGGCAATCGTCGTGTCTTCGGTCTCGCCGGAGCGATGGCTTAACACGGTGGCATACTTCGCGCGCTTTGCCATCTCGATGCAATCGAGCGTCTCCGTGAGCGTGCCGATCTGGTTGACCTTGATGAGAATCGAGTTCGCTACGCCTTCGTTGATGCCACGGGAGAGGTATTCCACATTCGTTACAAAAATATCGTCTCCCACGAGCTGTACTTTCTTGCCGATCGCGTCCGTGAGCATCTTCCAGCCTTCCCAATCGTTCTCCGCCATTCCATCTTCGAGCGATGCAATCGGATATTGTTTCACCCAACTCTCCCAAAACTTCACCATCTGCTCCGGGGTCCGCTCGGACTTATCCGACTTGCTGAAGACGTACTTCTTTTTGTCCGAATCGTAAAATTCACTGGCCGCAGGGTCCAGCCCAATGTAGACTTGCTCCCCCGCTTTGTAGCTCGTCTTGCCGATCGCTTCGAGAATCACCTCGATGGCTTCTTCGTTCGATTTCAGGCTTGGCGCAAAACCGCCTTCATCGCCCACTGCGGTGTTGTAGCCCTTTTTCTTCAGCACCGATTTGAGCGAGTGAAAAATCTCCACTCCCATCCGCAGGGCTTCAGCAAACGACGGCGCATCGATCGGCATGATCAGAAACTCCTGCGGGTCGACATTGTTATCCGCATGTTTCCCGCCGTTCAGAATGTTCATCATTGGTACGGGGAGAACTTTCGCATTCGCGCCGCCTATGTACCGATACAGTGGCATGTGCAACGACTGCGCCGCGGCTTTCGCAACGGCGAGCCCGGCGTGCTCCATCAGCAGCAGCCGGGGGATG
>CAYJSZ010000187.1:0-3330 GCA_964372545.1 uncultured Ignavibacteriaceae bacterium | reverse complement strand
GAATATTGGCAGGCGGGGATTCCGCCTCCAGAGCGGGATTCAAAAAGCGGAACCAGCGCTCGAGAGGGAACGACTGAGCTTACGACGAAGTCTCGTTTTCTGAAACGAAATGCGAGATTCCTCGCGCAGTTTACCCCGCTGAAAGCGGGGCTCGGAATGACATTACCTCTTGAATTATTCAGAAGTCTCAAATAAGAAATGTTGATTCACTGAGACAGATCCTTCACAACACTCACCACGATCGTTTGTCCTTCAGGTGATCTGGTGATTTTGGTGAACTCGAGTTCTACTTTTCTGCCTTGAAGTCCGCGAAGCCGCTGCTCAAGCTCTTTCGTCGCGGACACACGATAGACCTTCCCTCCGGGCGTTTCAAGTGCGACCGACGTGAACGGCTCGTTGCCGATGACGTACACCGTACCGACGATCTTCCCACCGCTCGCACAGGCAAGCAACATGAGACAGATAATAGCTATGAGTTTGAAGTCTCTCAACATCTTCCTGATGGAAAATATTCCTCACTCAAAAGCATAGAAGCTTTGACTGCTGGGTCGATCACTACGTGATCTTCGGATCGGTTTTTATGGAGGGGCCGGTGGACGAAACGTCTCACTTCAACACGACCATTCGCCTTGTCACGAGAGTCCCCTCGCTTTCGAGCCAATAGACATAGACACCCGACGAAATGCTTGCCCCTTTCGCCCCGGTCACATCCCACCGGACATCATACGTCCCGGGCTCATACTCTCTGTCCGTCAGAACAGCCACCAGACGCCCGAGAAGGTCGAAGACCGCGACGCGCACATTTGCTTTGACCGGAACGTCGAACTCGATCGTTGTGCCGGGGTTGAACGGGTTGGGGTAATTCTGACGCAGCGCAAACGAGTTGGGAATCGGCGGTGCGGTAGTAAAGCTTCGAACTTCCGAAACGGCAACGCCCGCCGTATTGCGCGCGATGACACGCCAATAGTATGCCGTGCGGTACGCCAGGGGACCAACTTCTCTGGATGTCCCCGTGACGGATGAATCGTCCAGAACGAATGTGGAAAAATCCGGCCTTGTCGAGACCTGCAAGCGGTACGATGTTGCACCCGGGGCTGGACTCCAGCTCAGAGTGAGCGTCGTCGGCTGTCTTGATGCTTCGTGTGTCGGCGAAAGGAGTAGAGACGCCAGAGGGGGGGTAACCTCAGTCGAAAATCCCACGTACGCCCGAATGAGATAGATGTAAATTTCAGATTCCGACACCGTCAGATAGTACCAGTTTGGCCCGCCGCCCCCGCTGGGATTTTGTAAGAAGGTGAAGCTATGGTACGGTGAGGTGCCCGGATATCGTGTCACCATCACGCGCGCGTCAGTCGAAGTATCCGCGCCCAGCCAGAAGCCCACGGCAAACGCTCCGTCGGTTCGAACGTTATAGGCTCGGAGATCCAGCGTCCGCCAATTCGGATACGGAATCTCGTACGGGTAGAGTTGTCCGGCATTGACCACCGGTGGAGTCAGCGGCGTTGATACGGTCACCGGTCCTGCCAGTCGAGCACCAAGCGGACTTGGGCGGAGGTCTCCGGTGAATCTCCAAACGCCACCCGTAACCGATCCTGCCCTTCGCAACGCCACGCGAATGGAGTCGAGTCTCCCGCCTGCAACAGCGTCGAACGTGACGCACACAGTATCCAGCGGCGACAAGCGGAGAAAGCCGATCGGCTCGGTGTCGTCCCACTTCAATTCCGTCGAGGTCACCGTCGACGTGCCGGATGCCTGGTAGGAATACGAAGCGCTTGAACTCTGCGAAGTATTGATAACGATAAAGGTGATGGATGAAAACGTGGTGCCAAATGCCGGCTCGGTGTACACTGTGTTGAGTGGGACATCCACGACTTGCTTGGTCGTTGCCCCGACTTTTACCGCTTTGACCAAGAGTGTCGAAGAGCTTGACGTAAATGTGACTGAGAGATTCGAGCCTCCGGTAAACGCAAGATAATCTGCTGCGAGCCGATTCACGGTCGAGTTCTCTTGTCCAACGTTTGGGTTGATGTACGTGGTTGCTTTGGGCTTGGTGAGCGCTGATGTAAACGTATACGCATAACGAGCGTTCACCGCCGGATCGTTCACCTGATTGGCAACGAGCCAATCGACGAACAGATCGCCGAAACGACGTGTCGTGCCGTATTCTGCGAACGCGTTGTCCATTCCTGCAGCGCCGGTCGATCTGTTCTTCACGAGCATGCGGAGATAGCCGTTGGGGAATTGATTCCACACGTACAGCATCCATCGTGTGGCGCGCGAATAATCTGCCAGAGCGCCTGTCCAGCTCAACAATGCGACGTCCGTGTTATCGGTGTAGCGACTTTGGTCTTGATAGGGATAGCCACAGACCAACTCGGCCACCTGCGAGCAGCTTTCGTTGATAAACGTGATTTCATTCGGGTCGTTGTTCCAATGAATCATGTGCTGGAACTCGTGCGCACTCGTTTGCATGCCGAGTGTAAGGCCGCTGGAGGTTCTTAAATTGAGCGGATTACCGTCGATATAATAAATCTCAGCGACGTTACTGCGACGCCCGGAGATTGCTCCATCAGGAAATTGATTAATGCTGAAAAAATATCCAGCAACATAACCTCCCGAGCCAACAAAACCGTCTTTAATGTCAAGAATAAGGATGATGATTTTCGGGTCCTGGTCGACATCCGGAGGAGTTCCAAATGTTTCCACATCGAGCTGGTAAATTCCCTTCGTGGAGAAGGCCGGCGTGCGAACATCCCACGCAGCACGGATCGAATCCACCGCCGCTTGATCCGCCCGACCGACATTCCAGAGCGAGTCTTCGACAAAGATATAGCAAGTCACCCCCACGGCCCGGCATGTGGAGGGAACGGCGTACTCGGAGTTGGAAACGATATTGGTCGCCCACCACGATTTCTGATCACCGACCTGAAAATTCCACGCCGTCCTCTTCATCATCCGCTGCTGCTCGAGGACTTCCGGATGCTCCTTGAGATATTGTTGAATCTTCATCTCTTCCTGTCGCAACAGATGCGAGCCGGGAATGGAATAAACGTCGGGCGATTGTTGGAGGTTGAGCGCTCTGGGCGTCAGAATAGGGTCCTGAGCGAAAAGAGTTTGCCCCCAGAAAAGCGTTACGATGGTAATCCGAAAGAAATGTTTCATAACGCAACCTCAATTACTCAAGTTGACCGCCTTATTGGAAAGGGCTAAAGCCCTTGAGCGTTTTTGTTGGGTTTTTCGAATCCCCGACCTGTCCCGCTGTACGGGATGCCGTAAAGCGGCAAAGGTCGGGGCTATAGCCACGTCCTTTAGGGCGTGGCTACAAATTCC
>CAYJSZ010000186.1:0-3366 GCA_964372545.1 uncultured Ignavibacteriaceae bacterium | reverse complement strand
GAGTCGACGAGCGAGGTGACCAACCGCCAACTCAGCACCGCCAATATTCGGAGGATACGAGTCAGTGACAATACAGATTTTCATGAAGGTAAATGGAGTTTCTGATAGGATCGAATGAGGAAGAATCTTGGTACAAAGAGTTTTGAAGGGCAAGAGGAAGCATCATCTCATGTTAGCAGCAGCGCTTTAATAAACCATCATCATGACCGACCAACGCCGTAGTACACAAACCCCCGCTCTTTCATCGACTTCGGGTCGTAGATATTGCGTCCGTCGAAGATCACCGGCTGGGCCATGAGGCTTTTCATCTTCTCAAAATCGGGACGGCGGAATTCATTCCACTCCGTCACAATGACGAGCGCCTCTGCCCCTTTCAGCGCCTCGTAGTTGTTCTCAAAGAAATCGATTGTTGCACCGAAAATCTTCCGAACGGCGGGTATCGCAACGGGATCATGAGCACGCACTTTCACTCCTTCATCCAACAAGCTCTCTATTATAGAGAGCGAGGGCGCCTCGCGAATGTCGTCCGTCCGCGGCTTGAACGATAGCCCCCAGACGGCGATCGACTTCCCGCGGAGATCCCCGCCGAAGTGCTTCCTGATCTTCTGGACGAGAATCTTCTTCTGCCGTTCGTTCACTTCATCCACGGCCTGAAGAATTCGGAAATTGTAGCCGCTTTCCTGCGAGGTCTTGATGAGTGCCTTGACGTCTTTCGGGAGACACGACCCGCCGAATCCCACGCCCGGAAACAGGAAGAGAGACCCGATTCTCGGGTCCACGCCAATCCCTTTCCGAACCTGGTCGACATCGGCGCCGACTTGTTCACAGAGGTTGGCGATTTCGTTCATAAAGGAGATCTTCATTGCGAGGAACGCGTTCGCCGCGTACTTCACCATTTCCGCGCTCCGTTCGTCCATGACAAGTACGGGAGCGCCCGTGCGAACAAAGGGGGCATAAAGCTCTGTGAGAACGGAAATCGCCTGCATGCTCGTCGAACCGATAATGACCCGGTCGGGTTTCAGCGTATCGTCGACCGCGGACCCCTCTTTTAAGAACTCCGGGTTGGAGACAACGTCGATCTTCTGTTTCGAATGCACCTTGACGAGTTGTCCTATTGTTCCCGTGGTACCGACCGGAACGGTGCTCTTGCTTACAAGGATTTTCGAAGCGTTAGCGAGCCTGGCAATTTGTTCTACGACTCCGAGTATCTGTTTGAGGTCGGCAGAGCCATCACCAGCTTGGGGTGTGGGGAGGCAGAGGAAGATCACCTCGCTCTCTTCTACGGCTGCCTGAAGAGATGTCGTAAAGCGAAGTCTCCCCTCCTGAACATTATGCCGCACCAGCTCTTCCAATCCGGGTTCATAGATTGGTATCGCGCCCTTTTGGAGCGTTGCAATCCTCTGCCCGTCGATGTCCATGCACAAGACGTCGTTGCCGGTGTCCGCAAAACACGCGCCTTGCACAAGTCCGACGTAACCGGTTCCGATGATTGAGAGTTTCATGCGATCGTTATTCGTTTTTCGCGATTCGCTGGAAACAATGTCGGGAAGTCGCGGTCAAACATGGAGTCGAATATCCTGGAAATCGGCCGACGCCATCGTTTTTCAACGGAGTCCAATTCCTCGCGCCACGACCATTGCGAGGTTATTCGACATCCCGCCGAGGCGACGGTTACTGTTCGACGCGGTCTGTATGTATTCCATAACCGCAGGATGCTCACTCCCGAGAAACTCCAACTTGCAAAGTCTCAAAGATATCCCTGCGCACGAAGATACGTCGTGATTCCGCCGATCAAATTTTGCGCGTCAATCTTGAATTGGGTATAGTCGCGCTCTGTGAATTTGTATGAAAGGCTATAGTCTGCTTCTTCCCGGTATTTCATCAGACGAGCAAGGACGTGGGCATCGTCAGTCTTAAACATGCCCGATTTCACAAAGTGCATCCCGAACAGGGATAATGCTCCTTCGTGGCCCTTTGGCTCCAGACCTTTCATCAAGAGGAGAGCCTTCACCGCATGCAGCACGGAATAGTACAGCCGCGACACGGCATCATTGTAGAATCCGTTCTGAGCGAGGAGATCGCCGGCCTTCAGCGCTTCCGTTGAACGATCGAGTTCCTCGGCAATGTTCAGTTTTTTATTCTCCTCAGTCACAGCGGAATTCCTTCCTGTAGTATGTCCAAAGCAAGCCTGCGCTCGCGCTGCCGCAGGTGCTCAAATTCTTCGTCTGAGAAAACAAGCGAGGAGACTGCCCTATCGTAGCTGAGCTCGCAGTCGGCAACGACATCAAGAATCTCTCTCTTGAGCGAACGATCGAGGTTTTCCACAACGATAGCCAAATCCAGATCTGAATGTTCCTCAGCATCGCCCCTCGCTCGTGAGCCAAAGAGGACGAAATACTTCAGACGTCCTCCAAGCCGATCGAGCAGCTTGTTTTTGATCTCATGGACTAACATGCGTTCTTTTCTAGAGAGCTGCGGTTCAGTCATGGCTTTACTTCTGCATCAGATTCCGAAGTCTTTTCCACGTTTCTTTCAAATCTTCCGACACCAGCTTCGTATCGCTCAGCACCGGCAGGAAGTTCGTGTCGCCGTTCCAGCGAGGGACGAGATGGAAATGCACATGCTGCTCGATTCCCGCTCCCGCCACACGACCGAGATTGGCGCCAAAATTATAGCCCTGCGGCTTGCTGATTTTTTTGAGCGCCTTCATACACGTTGCCGTAACGTTCATTGCGTCTGCGTATTCTTCCGACGAAAGGTCTTCGAAACTCGGGGTGTGTTTGTAGGGCACGATAAGCAAATGGCCGGAATTATACGGAAAAAGATTCAAGACGACGTAACAGGTTTTTCCGCGCCGGAGAACGAGGTTCTTCGCGTCCTTTTTCTCCCGCGCGATCCGGCAGAAGAGGCACTGCCTGGACTTTTTTTCGCTCTTAAACGTTTTGATGTACGCCGAGCGCCAGGGTGAAAAGAGACGTTTCATAAATGGTTGATTGTTTCGTGTTCCGAGTTTCAGGTTCCGAGTTCACTAAACTGATCCAAGTTGACCGCATCGTTGGGAAAGGGCTAAAGCCCTTAGCTAAAGATTGAGGCTTTTTGGGTTCCCCGACCTAAAAGTCTGTTGAAAAAGGAAAAGATGATCCACGAATTACACGAAGTTGCACGAAATTGTATTCAATTCGAGCCAAGATTTTCGCTTTGTGTATATTCGTGTCCTTCGTGGATAACAAAAAAAAGTGTTTTTCAACAACCTGCTAAAGGTCGGGGCAACTGCCACGTCCTTATAGCAATTGCAAAAGTTTCTTCCACATCAGATTGGTTGTGAAACACTTGAAAGAAATACATGTCGCCCCGCTGGGGCTTTCT
>CAYJSZ010000185.1:0-3408 GCA_964372545.1 uncultured Ignavibacteriaceae bacterium | reverse complement strand
ATTGCGCACAAATTCAGCATCGCCGGACACGAGGGCTACATTCACGTCGGCATGTACGAAGATGGCGCTCCCGGCGAGATTTTCATCAAGATGAGCAAGGAAGGATCCACCCTCAGCGGCGTCATGGATACGTTGGCCATCAGCCTCTCCATGAACTTCCAGTACGGCGTGCCGCTCGAAAGCCTGTGCGAGAAACTCGTCGGCGCGCGCTTTGAGCCGATGGGCATGACGGCGAATAAAGAAATCCCCATTGTCCGCAGCGTGATGGACTACCTCGGCCGCTGGCTCGCGCTCAAATTCATGACGAAAGACAAAGCGAAGAAATTCCACAACGGTGAGCTGGTCGACAAGGCCTACGCGGTCGGGAGCAAGAGCAAGGAGGCGTTCGCGATGCGGTTGCCCGTGGTGTACGAAGGTTCCTCGTTGCGCGAGGGCATCGGTAGTCAAGAGACGCTCTCGATGGATCTCTCCACGGCGGTCGACGAGAAGACGCATGGCGAGCTCGAGCAGGCCGTCAGCGCCGTCGAGACGGGTGGCGGTAAGATGGCGCAGGCCAAACTTCAAGGCTTCACGGGCTCCATGTGCGGCGGCTGCGGGAGCTTCAAGATGAAGCGCAATGGTTCTTGTGAGGTCTGTTTGGATTGCGGCGCTACTTCCGGTTGCAGTTAAGGAACTCTGAAAAATGCCGATCACACGCCTTCGATCCGCAGTGTTGTTGGCGAATGAATTCGCCACATTTCCCGGGCTAGTGGACAAAATTGGGTGGTAAAGTGATCACTTTTCCCTTTGTGTAAGCCAAGATATGATCAGATTTTCCAAACGCACTATGAAAAATATGTCCTGGTTGTCATTCAGAGTCTCTCCAGAAGTACGGCACGTACAACGGACGACAGATTTGGAAGTGTAGTGCGTGCAACAAAAAATGCCGCCAGAAAAAGAAGGCGCAGAGGAAAGAAATCTGGCAAGAGTTCACGCATGGCAAACAGACCCACGCGCAGATCGCACAGATGTACGGACGCAGTACGAAGTGGGTGCAACGACAGCTGCAGGGCATTGAGATCGAGAAGAAAGAACTGGCTCCCGATGAGGTGGTCATCGTCATGGACACCACCTACTTCAAGAGGCTCTTCGGAGTCATGGTGTGGCGGTGTCCTCATCGCAAACAGAATCTACTGTGGAAGTTTCTCCCCTACGAAACCATCCGAGCGTACAAGGACGGGATTGAGATGCTGGAGGCGGCCGGATGGAAGGTCAGAGCAATCGTCTGTGATGGCAGACGTGGCGTACTGCAGGGCTTTTCCGTGCCTGTGCAGATGTGTCAGTTTCATCAGGCAATGATCGTCACGCGCTACGTGACACGACGGCCGAAACTCGAAGCGGGACAGGACCTGCAATCCCTCATGCGGCACCTTCCGCATGTCGGTGAAGCTCAATTCACGCTGTGGCTGGAACTCTGGTACGACAAGTGGGAAACGTTCCTCAAGGAACGAACGACTGATGACCGCACACGACGATGGCACTACACCCATCGCAGAATTCGGAGTGCGTACTACAGCATGAAAAGGAATCTTCCATACCTGTTCACCTACCTGCGACATCCAGAGTTGAACATCCCCAACACGAGCAATTCCCTGGAAGGAATATTCACGCACATCAAGAAGAATATTCGTCTCCATGGCGGACTCCGCATCCATCAGAAACAACCCATGATTGAGGAGTTCCTACGCTCTCAATGAGCTGGATTTACCGGATCAGTAAGAACTTTGGTGGAGAAAGATCATTACAACACAGTTCATCCATAGATCTTTGAGAGCCGAAAGAGGAAGAAAGTGACATCACTCACTCCTCTTTGGAGTGCCCGGAAGTTCTTGATCTTCGCATTGAAGGATTCTGCTGAGGCGTTGGTCTTCCAGCTCTTGAAGTAATTGATGATGGTCTCTTCATGCAGCTGAATCGTCTCCAGAGGCGTCTCGAAGTTGGGAAAGATCTCCAGCTGCTCCGTCACCATCTCGTACCATCGGTGCATCCGCCCTCTCGCATCCTCTCGATCCTTTGCCTGTTCATAGATGCCACGAAAACTCATGGCGATCTCGTAGGCTTGCTGCAATTGCGGGAACTCATGGAAGAGGATGCGTGCTCGCACGCACTGCGACTCCGTCCAGTTGCCGCTGCTCTTGAAAAGGATATGTCTCCCCCGTGCGAGGAGTTCCTTGAGCGTGTCGCCGTTCTCATACCGACGAGGCTTGTGATATTTCCCCTTCTCCCGCGCCTCTCTCATCTTGGCGTTGTGTTCCTTGATGGCTTCTTTGCGAAGAACGATGCGAATCTCCTGTACGGCCTCCGAGAGCAGTTGCTGGACATGGAAGCGATCATCAACCTGCTCCGCCTGCGGGAAGGCGATGGTGGCGATCTGCGTCATGCTGTCGTCGAGATCGCGCGTGATCGTCTTCACACCCTCGCGTTTCCGCAAGGAGATGCGCTCAAAGGCACATACCACGTTCTCCACCACCGTGCCCTTCACGATGGCGACAAGGCACCCTTTCTTCCCATGTCGCGCTTTGTTCGTGAGGACGGTGTAGAGCTCCCCGTTGCTGATGGCCACCTCATCGAGACTGAGGTGTGCCCCGACGTTCTCGGGGAAGACGAGCCACTGCTCCGCGTGTTCCTTGTCCTTCCACGTCGGGAAATCGCTCAGATGATCACGGTACAGTCGCACGAAATCTTTGGGATGCAGAAGGTTGGCTTCGGCAATCGTCGAAAGGGCAATCGGCTTCGTATCAGCGGTGTTCTTTTAAAAAATCTGCGAACTCCCGCTCCAGCTGAGTGCCTGGAGAGGCAAGAGGAATATCTCGTTTCAGAAGCTCGTCTCCCACCTGCCACCTCCTCCGGCGGAAGGTGAGCGTTACCTTTCGTCCTCGTGCAGGGAAGTCTGTCACCGTAATCTCCTGAAACCCCTTCGAGAGCACCTGCTGCCCACGGTGTCGCTCTTCAAGCGGAGGAACATTCTTCTCTTCAAGAAAGAGATGGATGGTCTCCGATGATTTCTCTCCCTGAACAAGATCGAAATACTGAAGCACTCCCTCCGGAAGAAAGAAGGAGAACATCAGAAGAGTATCTGTGGTGTGCATGCCGCTCATTCTCCCTCATCTGTCTACTCCACCAAAGTTCTTACTGATCCATTTTTTCCTGCAGTCTGCCAAAACGCCGTGTCGTCAGAGAGTATGAGGAACTCGCCGTTGATCTGCCGATTCAAAATGGCCAAGCGTGTGTTCCACAATCCCGTCCCTCGTCGACTCTCGCCAAACTCATCCTTCGCCGACAGTCGATAGTTCAGCACTTTCCTCATTGCATCTTCACCATCACGCACATCCCTCTTCGCATAGCGCAGTGAACCGAGCAAGCCTTGGC
>CAYJSZ010000184.1:0-3423 GCA_964372545.1 uncultured Ignavibacteriaceae bacterium | reverse complement strand
TAGTACCCGTAATTGTAACATGCACGGCACGCATCGAACGCGGTGGCAAAGGCGCCGGAAGGTGTTCGGAGCGCGAAGAACCGTATCTGCGTCCCATCCTCATCCATCCAGCCGTAGCGATGCAGGGCGCCGTCGAGCAATTCGTTCACGGGAATGGAGATGATTCCGTTTTCTGCGTGTACGTTCTCGGCGGGAGAAATAATGGCTTCGGCGCGGGAAGCGTAGACGCCGGTAAATCCGAGCAAGAAAATGATTGAGAACGAAACAAGACCCGCCGCCACTCTCCACCGACGGTTCGGCGCCACGGCCTCGACCGGGGCCCTCTTTCGCGGAGGGATGATGAAAACAATCGCCGGAATGCTGAGGATGGCAAGAATGAACAGAAGATTATTGCGTACAATCGGCCCGAGGATGCTCATCATCTCCGGGCTTGGCGGGAAGACGCCTAACTCGTAGAACTCATGCACGCCGTTCACGACAAGCTGTGCAACAAAGACCAATAACACTATGGCGGTCACTTTGAGAAAGCGTCCAATGTCGACGCGCATGCTGCCCTGCACGAGGAAAAAACCGAACGCGATTGTCGAGGTAATACCGGCGACGACGCCAAGCGGCGCGCCTCCGAAGTTTCCCGCGAACGAGACCGCCCGCAGGAATATAACCGTCTCGATGCCCTCGCGAACGACCATGAGAAACGCGAACAAGAAGACCCCCAGGTGCATTTGCCATGTCGATTCGCGGGTGACGAGCGCATCGATCTTCTGCTCAATTTCCTTTTTGATGAACTTTGCCGTCCTCCACATCCAGAGTACCATGGTCGTCACGAATGCAGCAGCGGCAAACATCAGGTACCCCTCGAACAGCTCGAAATCCATAGCGAGCTGCTCGAGGACTATGGCGGTCACAACACTGATCAACAGCGCAGTGCCCAACGCAGCGTACACGGATTTCTTCAAAGACGTCCGGCCAATCTTGTCTAAGTACACCAGCAGGAGGCCGATGATAAGGGCAATCTCCACACCCTCGCGAAAAGTTATGATATACGACTCAAACATTTGTCAACTCGATCTGATAGGGTTAGTAATAGGAACAAACTCGGACTAATTTAGTCGGACTATGTTTCGATGTCAAGGAAAAATGATGGAAAATCTCAGAAAAAACGCATACTTAGTAACGATTCCTAAGATGAACTAAATTAAGAATCAGGAAACTGAGCATGATAACTCTACAGAACAAGGTGGCGCTTGTTACGGGCGGCTCCCGTGGAATCGGGGCGGCAACGGCGAGACTGTTTGCTCGAGCTGGCGCCTCGGTCGCGATTACGTACAGGACCAAACGGGACCCCGCGTTACACGTTGCGGATGACATTGCGCGCATTGGCCACGACGTGTTACTACTGGAAGTCGATATCACCAACTCGAAGGAAGTGCGCAATGCCGTACGCGCAACGAAGGATCACTTTGGGAAGGTCGACATCCTTGTGAACAACGCGGGAATCTGGAAGCGCGCTCCGATCGATACGATGACGGAGAAACAATGGGACGAGACGCTGGACGTCAACCTGAAGAGCGCGTATCTGTTCACCAATGCCGTCGTGCCGATGATGATGAGGCAGCGATACGGCCGGATCATCAACGTTGCCAGCACGGCGGGTCAGCGCGGTGAAGCGTTTTACTCCCACTATGCCGCGTCCAAAGGGGGCATGATTGCGCTCACGAAGTCATGGGCAGCAGAGCTCGGTCCGTTCAACATTCATGTCAACGCCGTTGCGCCCGGGTGGGTCGACACGGACATGACGGCGGGCGTTCTCCAGAAGAAGCGTTTGCGAAAGAAGATAGAGGAGATCATTCCACGGGGGCGAGTTGCAAGCGCAGAAGAAATCGCCGGCGCGATTCTTTTTCTCGCTTCAGACCTCGCCGATCATGTTGTCGGGGCGACAATCAGAGTGAACGGCGGAAGTGTGCTCTCGGGTTAACTCGCGTCAAAAAGCCCTGCAACGCTTTTTTTCTTGACTTCGAGCGCAAAATCGTTATATTTTTTCGCTACTTTTGAAGTGCGCGGCTATCCCCGTCATTCAGCACACGAGCCATGTCAACGAAGACACGATTTCTCTCGGGCAAGAAAATCGACCCACGCCCCATCAAAAAGAACGTGACGGTGGTCGAGTTGGTCGACCGTCATTTTCAGGCGTTCAATGCCGGGCGTCTGCGGGAAGCGTGCGAGTTGTTCACCCAAAAGATGTTGGAGCCTGATGTCACGATTGGCATGAGTCTCACCGGCGCTTTAACGCCAGCAGGGCTCGGCGGCTCGTGCATCGTGCCGTTGATGAAAGCAGGCTTTGTAGATTGGATCGTGAGCACCGGCGCAAACCTGTACCATGACACTCACTTCGCTATTGGGCGCTCACTGCATAGGGGTTCGCCACATCTCGACGATCGCGTCCTACGGAAGGAGGGCGTGATTCGAATCTACGACATCTTGTTCGACTACAAAGTGCTGCTGGAGACGGACGAGTTTTTCCGTCAAGTCGTCAGCGGGCCGGAATTCCAGCGTCCGATGAGCACATCGGAAATCCACTACCACCTGGGAAAATATATCTGCGAGCGTGAGCGCATTCTGAGGCTCCCGTTCAACAGCATTCTCGGGACGGCCTATACATGTGCTGTACCGGTATACACCTCCTCTCCCGGCGACAGTTCCATCGGCATGAACATCGCCGAGACAAACCTCTTCGGTAATCACTGTCAGATCGACGTGCTGGCCGACGTGAACGAGACTGCGGCAATAGTTCTGGAAGCGAAGCAGACAGGCGGAAAAAGTGGAGTGCTGGTATTTGGCGGAGGTTCCCCGAAGAACTTTGTTCTGCAGACCGAGCCGCAGATTCAGGAAGTTCTGAAAATCAAAGAAAAAGGGCACGATTACTTCATTCAGATCACCGACGCAAGGCCGGATACAGGCGGGCTTTCCGGGGCGACTCCTTCCGAGGCAGTCAGCTGGGGCAAGATCGATCCGGACAAGCTTCCCGACGCGGTTGTGGCGTATTTGGACTCGACCGTTGCGATGCCCATCATGGTGTCGTATGCGATGGCGAAACGCAGACCGCGCAAGCTCAGAAGATTGTACAACCGCCGCGCTGCAATGATGAATCGGTTGTTCCGCGCGGCCGACCGTGTCAAGAGAATACAGATGAACAATAAATAGACCGCTCGAAAAAATCCCATCAATAAAAGGAACGATAGAGAATGAATCGGCACCAAGAACTTCTGGACTTAGTTGAAACATTCAGGATAGATTTTGAAAAGTTCTACAGCAAGCATAACAAAGCGGCGGGAACGCGCGTGCGCAAGCAGATGGCTGCGTTGAAACGCAAGGCGCAGGAAATCCGCAACGAAGTACAGGAAATCAAACAGCAGATCGACGGAG
>CAYJSZ010000183.1:0-3580 GCA_964372545.1 uncultured Ignavibacteriaceae bacterium | reverse complement strand
GTTGCGCAACAAAAGCCAATGTCGATGATGAAGTACGACACGCTGCTGTACAACAAAATGCAGTGGCGCGAGATCGGTCCCTATCGCGGCGGTCGATCCATCGCCGTCGCAGGACATAAAGACCAACCCTACACCTACTACTTTGGCGCTACCGGAGGTGGAATCTGGAAAACAGATGATGGTGGTATGACCTGGATGAACGTCTCCGACGGCTATCTCAAAGTCGGTATCGTCGGTGCGCTGGCCGTTGCGGAATCCGATCCAAACGTCATCTACGCGGGAACGGGAGAAGCCTGTATCCGCGGCAATACGATGCCGGGCGAAGGGATGTACAAGTCAGATGACGCCGGGAAAACCTGGAAGTTCATCGGCCTTGGAGAGGCACAAACCATCAGCGAGATCGTTGTCCATCCGAAGGACGCAAACCTTGTGTATGCTGCGGTCTTCGGCCACGTCTTCGGCACAAACCCGGATCGCGGTATCTATCGTTCCACCGACGGCGGCAAGACATGGAAGAAAGTTCTCTATAAAGACGACAAGACAGGCGGGATCGACATTGTGCTCGATCCATTCAATCCCCGCGTACTCTACGCCGCGCTGTGGGAAGCCTCGCGCAACGCGTGGAGCATGTCAAGCGGCGGTCCGGGCAGCGGCTTGTGGAAGTCGACGGATGGCGGCGACACATGGACCGACCTCTCGAAGAACCAAGGTATGCCGCGCAGCATCATGGGTCGCATCGGAGTTGCTGCTTCGGGAGCGCGGCAGGATCTAGTCTGGGCAATGGTCGAAGCGGAACCGGACGGCGGACTGTACCGGTCGAACGACGGCGGCAAAAGCTGGCGCCGCGTCAATGACGACCGACGGCTTCGTCAACGTGCATGGTACTACACGCATGTCTACGCCGATCCTAAAAATCCCGAAACGGTGTACGTTCTCAACACCGGTTTCTATCGTTCCATCGACGGCGGTCGTACGCTGACGGGAATACAAGTCCCCCACGGCGACAATCACGACCTCTGGATCGATCCGACGAACCCCCTGCGCATGATCGAGGCAAACGACGGCAGCGCCAACGTCACGTACAACGGCGGTGTCACATGGACAGAGCAGGATATTGCCACAGCGCAATTTTACCACGTGCTCGTCGACGACCAATTCCCCTACAAAGTATACGGCGCTCAGCAGGATAACAGCACGGTCGGTATCTTGAGTCGAACGACGGGCGGCGGAATCGACCGCACGCACTGGAACGCGGTCGGCGGCGGCGAAAGCGGCTACATCGCCGTTGACCGTGAAGACCCGAATTTTGTGTATGCCGGAAACTACGGCGGATTTCTTACGCGCTACGACCAACGTACAGGAGAATCCCAGAGCATCAACGTTTGGCCGGAGAACCCGATGGGCGCGGGAGCAGAAGGGATGAAGTACCGCTTCCAGTGGACCTTCCCGATTATTACCTCGATGCACGACAAAGCACTCTACGTCGGCGGCAACCATGTCTTCAAGAGCACCAATCGCGGCATGAGTTGGGAAATGATGAGTCCAGACTTGACGCGCAACGACAAGAGCAAGCTCGGTCCCTCGGGCGGTCCCATCACTAAAGACAACACAGGTGTAGAGTATTACTGCACGATCTTCACGCTGGCGGAATCGCCCGTGAAGGCCGGAGTGTGGTGGTCCGGTTCGGATGACGGGTTGATTCATGTAACGACGGACGGGATGAAGAACTGGCAACATGTGACGCCGAAAGAACTTGCCGAGTGGTCGCGCATCAGTCTCATCGATGCCTCGCCGCACGATGCAGGCACGGCGTACGTTGCAGCAAAGCGCTACCAATTAGACGACTTCAAGCCGTACATCTACAAGACAACCGATTACGGGAAGACCTGGAAAAAGATCGTGAAAGGAATTCCGGACAACGCGTTCGTCCACGCGGTCAGGGAAGACCCCAACCGGAAGGGCTTGCTCTTTGCCGGAACGGAGCGGGGCGTGTACGTGTCCTTCGATGACGGCGAAAACTGGCAATCGCTGCAACTCAATCTACCAATGGTCCCCATCCACGACCTGACGGTGCAGAAGCGTGAGAAAGACCTCGTCCTGGGAACGCACGGTCGCTCGTTCTGGATCTTGGACGACCTGACGCCGCTCTACCAATTGAACGACGAGATCGCAAAGACGGATGTCCATCTCTTTAGGCCGCGCGATCCGTACAGAATGCGTGGGTTCGGCGGCTTTGCAAACCCGCGTGCAGCCATCGGAAAGAATCCTCCGAACGGTGTCGCGGTCTATTACTATTTCAAGAACAGGCCGAAAGATGAGGTGAAGGTGGAATTCCTGGAAGAAGACGGCAAGCTCATCAAGTCGTTCAGCAGCAGAGGCGAGAGGCCGGAGGGAGAAGGTCAGCAGCCGTCATTCGAGGAGATCTTCTTTGGTGGTGGCGGCGCGGCACAGCGCGCGCCGGCAGACTCCGGGATGAACCGCTTCGTCTGGAACATGCGCTATCCTGACGCGACCACGCTCCCCGGGTTGATTCTCTGGGCGGGAACGACCGTGGGTCCCGTTGCCGTGCCCGGCAAGTACCAGGTTCGATTAACAGCAGGAGGAAAAAGCTGGACACAGCCGTTTGAGATCAAGAAAAACCCGCGCCTCGAGTTCACGCAGGATGATCTCAAAGCGCAGTTTGATTTGTTGATCAAGATTCGCGACAACGTCAGCGCGGCACACGACGCGGTGGGCATGATTCGGGAAATCCGGAAACAGGCTGAAGACCTCATCAAGCGCTTGCAGGGACAGCCAAACGCCAAGGCGGTCTCCGATGCGTTCAAGGCGTTAAACGACAAGATGACGCCGGTTGAGGAGGAGATCGTTCAGGTCAAGATCAAGAGCAACCAGGACGCGCTGAACTATCCGATCAAGCTCAACAACAAACTCGCCGCGCTCACCGGCACGGTTGCAAGCATGGATGCGCGCCCGACGAAGCAGGCCTTCGAGGTCTATGACGACCTCGCAGTCAGGCTCGACTCGCAGCTTGCAAAGTATAAGGAGATCATGGCCAAGGATGTTCCGGAGTTTAACAGCAAAGTCAAAGCATTGGATTTGCCGGCAGTGATTTTGAAACCGGCGAAGCAGTAGCGAAAATTCTGTCTGGTTATGAACCCATCCCCCGATCCCGAGGCTGTCCAAAAAGTTGTTCATGTGCGCCAGCGGACGCCACGACGGATGAAAATGGATGCTGATTGGCCAACAGACACCGTGTTGGCACTCTTGAGCAAGTGGAGCAAGTATTCCGTCCCCCTCTTAGGGGGACGCGACCTGCTTCCCAAGGTCGCAGGGGGTCTCCCTCTGAGACCAAATACAGAATCTCAAGAAAGTTGTTCATCGAATGTTGATATGTGATGATGGATGAGAACGAAATCGGGGCATCGCAGCAGTGAGCGTACGGCATTTTCAAGGAAGTACTTTTAACCATCACGTTGTGTTCGTGAGAAATCAAAAATCGACCATTTTCATACCCCAACGTGGGCAAAATGGCATTTCGCCCTACATTTTGGACGGCCTCGGGACTTAAGGGGGTAGAGTT
>CAYJSZ010000182.1:0-3595 GCA_964372545.1 uncultured Ignavibacteriaceae bacterium | reverse complement strand
CTCCGTCAGGAGTGACATGTATCCTTTTGCGCCAGAGGCGCATAAGCCTCCGGCTTAGCTGACGGCGATCGGACATGGTACAGACAATTCTGGGTGCAGATTTACAAATGATGTCATTAGTAGCGAAGTCGAAGGGGTCAGAGGGACGAAGCAATCTCGTTTTTGAATCAATGTAGGGGATTGCCACGTCGTTCTGCCGACTCCGTCGGTATCACTCCTCGCAATGACAGAAGGTAACGGATTGCTTTCAGAACTTTCAATCTATGAAAATCCTCGTTACAGATTCCATCGAGCAGCGCTGTCTCGACATCCTTCAAAAGGAAGGGTTTGACGTCGAGGCGCAGCCGACCATGCAGCCGGACCGGCTTCGGTCCGTCATTTCTGAGTATGACGCCCTTGTAGTACGCAGTGCAACGAACGTAACGGGCGAGGTGATAGCGGCCGCGAAGGCGCTGAAAGTCATCGGTCGGGCGGGTGCGGGCGTGGATAACATCGACGTCGATGCAGCAACCCGCAAGGGGATCGTCGTCATGAACACCCCCGGCGGCAATACCATTTCGACCGCCGAGCACACGATGTCGATGCTCCTCTCGATGTCGAGGAATATCCCCCAGGCGTTCGATTCTCTTCGCAAGGGTCAATGGAATCGCAAGAGCTATGTGGGGACGGAGCTTTTCGGCAAGACCATCGGGATTATCGGTTTGGGGAAGGTTGGCCGCGAAGTAGCGGTGCGGTGCCAGGCCTTCGGGATGAATACGGTCGGCTGTGACCCGGTTCTCGCCGCGGAAGTGGCAAGCAAGATGAACATCGAGCTGGTGTCGCTCGACGAGCTGTATCGCCGTTCGGATTTCATCACGGTCCATACGCCGCTGAATGACGAAACGCGCGGCCTGATTTCAGACATACAACTGGCGATGTGCAAGCATGGTGTGCGGCTTTTGAACTGTGCGCGCGGTGGTATCATCGATGAACAGGCGCTCCTGCGGGCCCTCGAGTCCGGCAAAGTCGCCGGCGCGGCACTCGACGTGTTCGAGACCGAGCCGCCGGGCGATCATCCGCTGCTCAAACATCCGCGTGTCGTTGCAACACCGCACTTAGGCGCTTCGACCGAAGAAGCCCAGGAGAAGGTAGCAACTCAAATCGCTCAGCAGGTTGCGGACTTTCTCAAAGAACGGGGCGTCGCCGGCGCCGTCAACGCGGAAGTCATCCACCTGGCGACACGGAAGGAGATCAAGCCGTATGTTCACCTGGCAGAAAAAATCGGCTCTCTCATTGCGCAGCTCATGCAGGGTCAACTCAAAAAGCTCTCCGTTGTCTGTAGCGGAGGGTTTCTCGTGCAATCGAGCGAGCTCATCTCCGCAGCGGTGTTGAAGGGAATCCTCTCGCATCTGATGTCCGAGCCGGTGAACCTGATCAATGCACCGGTACTTGCACGCGAGCTTGGCGTGCTGTTGATGGAAGAAAAAGAATCCGAGCACGAGTCGTACACTCATCTCGTGACCGTTCGGTATGAGACTGAGCAGGAACGAAGAAGTTTCTCTGGGACAGTCTTCGGCAGTGCACAATCGCGTATTGTCCAGATTGACGAGTACCATCTCGAAATCAATCCGGAAGGTCCTCTCCTCTTTTATAAGAACGTCGACCGGCCAGGGATGCTCGCCAGCGTCGGCTCAGTCCTTGCACAAGCCGGGATTAATATTGCAGGCCTGGCATTAGGGCGGGACAAACCCGGGCAGAGGGCTATCACCATCATCAATGCTGATTCTGCAATTCCTGTCCAGATTCTCAGACAATTGGAGACGATCGAGGGTGTTTTTGAAGTAAAAACGGCGAAACTGTAGCATTCACGTCCGAGAACTGCGCATAATCTGTAGAGAAGGAGCGGGGCGCCGTAAATACTAACTGATCTTACGCATCTGATTAGAAACTTTGCCACAAAGGCTCGAAGACACGAAGAAAAATAAAGAATGCAAGGGAAAACAGAACTGTCCCAATAAAATCAAGAGCAAACATCAAATAGTTCAAAACGAAGTAAGAACCGCATTATTCGTTGAATAATGATTTCAAATCATTTCTAATCGAATCTCGTTCTAAGTGATTCATGTATAAACTCTTACAACTATTTTCAATATTTTTCTTGGGACACTACTGAAGGGAAAAAACCAACTTACCCTTTGTGACTTTGTGGCCAAAAATCAATCCCGGCGTAAGATTCAGATATTAAGTATTTCAACAACAGACGATGAAATTAATATGCAGGTAAAATAAAAAAAGACTTGACATAAAAGTACTCAAGCCCTATATTTTGCCAGTTATTTCCCATCCAATAACCTACCCATAAGTAAGGAGGTGAGCCGAAGCTTAGAAAGCACGTGTGTCAAGCTTTCTGAGAACAAGGAAGGTTGCTAAAGTTTTCCTCTCGTGCTCGCCGATGGCACATCCTGAACATCGGCAAAAGTTCTAGACTCCTACAGCACAAACAACTATCCTCACTTCAGAAGGAGGTAATTTATGTACCGCAAGCTCTTGATGGCTTTGACCCTGTTGCTTGTTCTACCGGCCTTGCTGTTTGCGCAAGAAGGTAAGTTGCGTGGACGGGTCACAGACAAGCAGTCCGGTGAAGCGCTAATCGGTGCCAACATCGTTGTTGAAGGGACGACCCTCGGCTCCTCGACGGACGTGAATGGTGAGTACATCATTCTGAGCGTTCCGCCCGGAGCGTACAGCGTGAAGGCATCCTACATCGGGTACTCTGCCGTTACGATCTCCAACATCCGCGTCAGCTCCAACCTCACCACGACGCAAGATTTCCAACTCTCCAGCACCGCAATCCAGACCCAAGAAATCGTAGTCGTTGCGGAGCGTCCGTTGATTCAACGCAACACCACGAACACAGTCCGAATCAGCACGCAAGAGAATATTCGAAACCTTCCGATTCGTGGCTTGGGCAACTTTCTTGCGTTTGAAGCTGGTGTTGTTGAGCGGGATGGCCGTCTGTATGTTCGTGGCGGTCGCGTTGGGGAAGTGGCATACTTCATCGATGGTGCCAACGTAACCAATCCATTGTTCAATGGTCAAAACGTTGGAGTGATTCAAGAGTCGATTGAAGAGTTTCAATTACAGTCCGGCGGTTATACAGCGGAGTTTGGAGGAGCAGCATCGGGTGTTGTTCGCACCTCACTTCGTACTGGCGGTTCTGAGTTAAAATGGACTGTCGATTACCAGACCGATGATTTTGCAAAACCGGGCGAGGAATTCCTTGGAACATCGGCGTTCGGCTTCCGCAATGCTGTCGTGACCGTCGGCGGACCGCTCATGAACGGAATGCGATTCTTCTTGACCGGTCAGCACAACTACAATCGACAGGGTCAGAGATTTTTCTTGGAGCCGTTCCGTTTCGATGGCTTGACAACGGATAATTTGGGCGACAGACAACCGGCTGGAGAATTGCTCCCGAACGATGGTACGATTGAATACAAGCGCAATTACCTGTACAACAACTGGGATATGACGAACTCCGGTATTGGTACGGTCCTGTTTGACCTGAACCAGTTGGCGCAAGTGCCGATCAAAGTAAAGTTCACAGGCAGCTATT
>CAYJSZ010000181.1:0-3612 GCA_964372545.1 uncultured Ignavibacteriaceae bacterium | reverse complement strand
TCCGCACTTCGCATTCCGCAATAGTCAAAATTCTTCTTCGATGCTTTTTCCGCGTCCAGAAAAGATACTGCCGACCATGTCTTTGTACGCCGTGACATGGTCTACTTCGTCCTTGGCGATTTTGGAGTTCTGATGCAGTCCGTCCAACACAAATTCCATGGCTGAGCCAAGTTCGTGCTTGTTGCTGTCCGAAAAGCCCATGTGTTTCTTGGTCAGTTCACGAAGGTCTTTGACCCGATCGAGCTCCCGGAAATACGCTTCCAGCGGCATCTCGTCGGTAATCTCGACCCTGTTGCCGGCTTCAAACCATCGTACCACGAGGCCGTACTCCGAATCTTCCGGTTGCTTGCCGTCGGCAAATTGCTTCGAGCGACGCTGGAGCGGGTCGGGAAAATATTTTTTGAAAATCTCCCGCACGGCCTTTCCGAGCAGTGCCTTGCTGACTTTCACGGCTCCTTCCTGTTCACCCTCGAACACTAACTCAACCTTCCCCGTCATACCCGGCAGCGCGTACTGAAGGTCGCAGATGCGCGGCACCACGCACCGGTCGTTCAGGATAATCGCCCGTCGCTCGGCATTGCTGATGAGATTCTCCATGGCCGAAATTGTCAGGCGAGCGCTCACGCCTGATTTTTGGTCGACAAATTCGCTCCGCCTTGCTTCAAAGGCAACCTGCTCAACAATCTCGCGGAAGTAACGAGGTATTTTGATTTCTCTTCCGTCGCGATGAATCCATGCTTCCTGCTCCGTGATGGTGATGGCGTCGTTCAGCGTCCGTGGGTAGTGGGTAATGATTTGTGAGTCGATGCGGTCTTTGAGCGGTGTAATGAGATTGCCGCGATTGGTATAATCCTCGGGATTTGCCGTGAAGACAATCATGACATCCAACGGAATGCGCACGTTGAACCCGCGAATCTGGATATCTTTCTCCTCCATAATATTAAAGAGGCCGACCTGAATGCGCGGTTGGAGGTCGGGCAATTCGTTGATGGCGAAGATTCCTCTGTTCGTACGCGGGATAATACCGAAGTGAATGGCCCCTTCGTGCGCATAATGCAGACGTTGAGTTGCTGCTTTGATGGGGTCGATGTCGCCGATGAGGTCGGCTATTGTCACATCGGGTGTGGCGAGTTTTTCCGAGAAGCGTGCATCGCGACGCAGCCATTCGATCTCGACATTCTCGCCATGTTCCCGAACGAGCTCGTTGCAGCGCTTGCAGACCGGCTTGAACGGATTGTCGTTAATCTCGCACCCTTTGACCACGGGGATATATTCATCGAGCAGCGATGGGAGCTGGCGTACGATGCGTGATTTCGCCTGCCCGCGTAACCCGAGCAGGAGAATATCATGCCTGGCAAGGATGGCGTTGACGAGTGACGGGATCACCGTGTTCTCATAGCCGATGATGCCGGGGAAAAGTTTCTCGCCCTGCTGAAGCTTGCGGGTCAGGTTGTTGCGCACTTCATCCTTCACGGAAACAACGTTATAACCGGATCGCCGCAGTGCGCCGATGGTTGCCGCTCGTTCCATGAGTCACAAACTCCTTTGAGAGAATATAAAACGCTTCCTGGCAAAATGCAATGAGGTCGGATGATGGCTTACTGGTTGATCTTCCGGCAGTAGACTGACTGCATCTCCCCGTTTACCACTCACCAAGCATTGAAACTGCTTCAATTAAATGCTACCTTTCTTCCCGTGGATACACCATCTAAAACGTTGGTCGTGCGGTTTAGTTCCATCGGAGATATTGTGCTATCGACGCCGCTCCTTCGGGTGCTGCGGGCGAAGTTTCCTGCGGGCCAAATAGACTACCTGACAAAAACAGAATACGCCGAGCTTGTCAGGAACAACCAGAATATCGACGTGGTGCACGAGTACGACTCGCGCGATGGTTTTGAAGGACTGCGGCGGTTGAAGAAGAACCTGCGCCGGGAAGGCTACGATACTGTGATCGATATTCATGGCAGTCTCCGGAGCCGCTATATACGAGCAGGCCTGGGCGGACAGCGTGTTCTGTCCATCGACAAGCGCCGGCAAGAACGCTTGATGCTCGTGAAATTCAAGAAGAATCTTTACAAGGAGGTTGTGTCGGTCGCTGACCGCTACATGGAGCCGCTCACGATCATGGGTATCGAGAGCGACGGCAAAGGACCCGAGCTCCATATTCCGGACGAGATCTTGTTTGGCGTCTCCGGCAAAATCGCGACATTGCGGTTGAACCGTTTCAAAAAAACGATTGGCTTGTGTCCTTCGTCTCGGCACTATACCAAGCGTTGGCCTGAAGATCGTTTTGCAGCGTTGGGAACGAGGTTCGCTCGGGAGAACGACGCCAAAGTGCTCATCTTCGGCGGTCCGAACGACCTTGCGGTCACCTCTGCCATCGAAGCCCGTATTAACGAGCAAGCCGGGGCGGAGCGGGCAACGAGCCTGAGCGGACAACTCTCATTGCTCGAAACGGCAGCCGCGATGGAATACTGCGATGTCATCGTCACCAATGACTCCGGGCTGATGCACATGGCGAGTGCGATGAAGAAAAAGCTCGTGGCGATCTTTGGGTCGACGGTTCGTGAGTTTGGCTTCTTTCCGTATGGAACTGAAAGCATTGTTGTCGAGCGGAATGATCTGTACTGCCGCCCCTGTTCACACATCGGCCGTCCTCGGTGTCCTGAAGCACATTTCCGCTGTATGAATGAGATCGGGGTTGAAGAGGTTTTGTTGGCTGGGCGAAAACTGTTGGGACTTGAAGTACCTCACCACCAATAATTTTTTCGGAGATGGACATGATGCGACTGAAGCATCATCCTTTTATCGCCTTTCAAAGTTTCTTGCTGGCTCTCGCGCTCAGTGCGATGCTCATCGTCCAAGCGTGCGAGAAAGATAACAATCCCGCGGCAGATCCGGCTTGTGGGAGCGGAAAGGTGTCGTGGGATGAAAAAGCGCAGGTGTGTAGAGATCAGGCTAACGGGAGAATTGTTCCCGCCAGTTGCTGTAATCGATGAGTCATTGATAAGCGATTTCAAGTTTTGTATATTAGTTACGTCACTGTGTTTGGAACCGATCAGTCTGCCGCTTTTCCACAGGATCGGATAACACAAAAAGATGAGGCCCCGTAGCTCAATTGGATAGAGCAACAGCCTTCTAAGCTGTAGGTTGCGCGTTCGATTCGCGCCGGGGTCACGGTGCAGGAAAAACAGTATCTTTGTGTATGCTGGGCCGGCCTGAGTGCCAGAGCAGTATGCCGGAGTCGTTCACATCATCTCCCCACGCTATTCAGTACCTCATGTTAGGCATACCATTAAAAACATTGTTCCGCTTTCCAGAATCCCGCCATTGAGCGGAATCCCCGCCTGCCTACATAGAACCAGACAAGGCGGGCAGGGAAGGCACGAAAAAAATGAAGAAATCAGAAGAAAAAACCTAATTCACTCTTGGTGTTCCCGCTTTTCCCGCTACAATAATTCTTACAAGTAAGGCGGGATCCCTGCCTGCAGCAGGCAGGCCGTACAGCGGGACCAGGATTCCACTGTTAGCGGTGCCGTCATGCCTCACGGTGTGAGGAGCATTCTCGTCCCGAACAAAGTTCGGGACGGAAGATTCCAAGAAGCGGAACCG
>CAYJSZ010000180.1:0-3635 GCA_964372545.1 uncultured Ignavibacteriaceae bacterium | reverse complement strand
GGACATGTACTCGATCACATCATACCGCGTCAGCACTCCCACGATCTTGCCGTCTTCGTCTACCAGCACTGCGGGCTGTTTCTTCGAAAGAGGTGCGATAGCAGAGTTGATCGAATCGTCGATGTGAATCTTCGGGAAGGCCGGCTTCATCACTGTGCTGACAGGCGCGTCAAACAGAGAAGGATTCTCAAGCACCGCGCCCATCAGCTCGCTTTCCTCTACACTGCCAACCGACTCTCCTTTGTCAATCACCGGGAGTTGTGAGATGTTGTGCTCTTTAATAAGGTCGAGCGCTTTCCGCACGGTCGCAACCGGGTCGACAGCGACGACTTTCGGGACGCCTTTCTTTCCTTCCAGTACATATCGCACCGTAATCTTTTCGGGCACCAGAAACCGATTCTCCCGCATCCAGTCGTCGTTATACATCTTGCTGAGATACCGTTCGCCTGTGTCGGGGAGAATAACCACCATCACATCCTTCTCAGACAGACGCTCAGCCGCTTTTAGCGCGCCCGCCATGGCTGTGCCCGCCGAGCCGCCGACAAAAAGTCCTTCTTCACGCGTCAATCGGCGACCCATCAAGAAAGATTCTTTGTCGGTGACTTCGATAACTTCATCCACATACTGAAAATTCAGCACGCCGGGCACATAGTCCTGCCCGATTCCTTCCACCATGTACGTCTTGAAGACCGGGGAATACTTTTTGGTGTAATAGTATTCCCGCAACACCGATCCTTTCGGGTCAATGCCGATCACTTTGATGTTGGGATTGTTTTCTTTGAGGTACCGCCCTGCGCCCGTAATCGTTCCGCCGGTGCCGATGGCGACAACAAGATAGTCGATCTGACCGCCGGTTTGCTCCCAGATTTCGGGTCCGGTCGTATTGTAGTGCGCTTCGGGGTTCTTCGGATTGTAGTACTGGTTGGCGAGGATGGAGTTCGGCGTTTCACGGACGATCCTTTTGGCGACCTCGGTATAGCTTTCCGGCGAGTCGTGAGGCACGGCCGTGGGCGTGACGATGACCTCGGCGCCGAAGGCACGCAACAGTTGAATCTTCTCAATACTCATTTTGTCCGGCATGGTGAAAACACACTTGTAGCCTTTCACTGCGGCGGCGATGGCAAGCCCAAGACCTGTATTTCCGGAAGTTGCCTCGACGATCGTTCCACCCGGCTTCAACCTTCCTTCCCCCTCGGCTTCCTCGATAATGCCGGTGCCGATGCGGTCTTTGACGGACGCGCCCGGGTTAAAGAACTCGACTTTCGCGAGAATCAGCGGCTTGTAGCCCTTCGAGAGCTTGTTGATCCGGACGAGCGGCGTGCTGCCGATGGTCGAGAGAATATTCTCATGATACTGGATTTTTTTGAGGTCGGTAAGCATGAAAGAACTCCATTGTGTTCGAGAGAATATGCCGGAAGGGAAAATTCCGACGCAATATACCAACGAAATGACAAAGTTCAAAACTGAAAGTCCGACTACAACACGCGCAGGGGACCTACTATAATAGTGGTGTCCTGATTTGGTGGTGTCGGGACTCACTGCCCGCCACAATGGACCAGAAGGCAGGCTCGCCTAAGTCCTTTGGACATCGGCGAGCAGGCGGGCGTCCCGACATTTTCCCAAGAGCTGTCAGCAGGTAACCCGCCCGACTGAACGAACAGTCGCTCGGGCGGGCTCCTGACAGCACCTTGCCACATCTCTATTGGAACACTACCCCTCCTCACCAGTTTGCATTTCCTCGCTTCCTTCGCTATATTGTTGAAAATTTTCGTCTCACCACGTCGATTCTCTCTTGCCCGAGCACATCACCGTCAAAATTTCGCGTGTGCATTCAGATTCAACCGATGTTCCATTGCCGCGGTACGCAACGGACGGCTCGGCAGGCATGGATATTTGCGCGGCGGTGGAGCGCGACGCGGTCATTGCACCCGGTAAGACCGAGCTTATCCCTTCGGGTTTTTCCATTGAGCTGCCTGTCGGGTTTGAAGCGCAGGTGCGTCCTCGCAGCGGGCTGGCGGCGAAGCATAACATCGGCATCCTGAATTCTCCCGGCACCATCGATTCCGATTATCGCGGTGAAGTGAAGATCATTCTGGCGAATTTTGGCGCTGAACCGTTCACGGTTCGGCGGGGAGATAGGATCGCGCAGTTAGTGATTCACCGCTACGCACGTGTCGAGTGGGAGGAAGTAGAACGACTGGCCGATACTGTGCGTGGAGGAGGGGGATTCGGGCATACGGGCATCATGACGACCACGAAAGTTTGACCATGGCAAACCGCCGTCGAAAAAATAGGCCGGTCTTCCGCGAAAATCCCGGACGGGCGCCACAAAAAGAAGAGCGCTGGGAAACGCTCTTCCAGTCGCTCGGCCGCATCGAAATCGTCCTGCTCGTCGGCGCGGTGCTGCTCATTCTCGTCTTGATGTACACCATCCAGAGTATTCTCTCTCCCTTTCTGGTTCTCGGTGCGATTCTCTTTCTGCTCTACCCGCTCCGCCAGTACGTGCTCGCCAAGACGTTGATCTGGCTGAGTATCATCCTCTTCTCGCTCTGGTTCGTGCATACGATTTCTGGAATTCTGGCGCCGTTCATCGTTTCGATAGTGCTGGCGTACATCCTCAACCCGATTGTCGACAAGTGCGAGCAGTGGGGCATTGCGCGGTGGATCACCTCGTTGGTCCTGATTATCATCGCCCTGACGGCCATTACGCTTATTGTCTTTTTCTTACTCCCGATCGCCCTTGCCCAGTTCGAAGGCGTGTTGAACTCGTTCGCCCAGCTTGGAACGGACTTCAACAATATGATCTGGAGCGGCAAAACGATGGCTATGCTGGAACGCTTCGGAATTTCTGCCGAGGAACTTCGCACGACCTTACAAGGTCAGTTCTCCCCGAAGTTGGAAGACGTGCTGCGCAGTATGTTGACCGGCATGTTGACGGTCGTGAGCAGCCTGTCGTACTTCGCAACGCAAATCTTTTACGTCGTCATCGTACCGTTCTTAACATTCTATCTCATGTGGGATCTTCCGACGATAGCCGAGCGGTTCCGGATGCTCTTTCCCAAACATCACCGCACACGCGTGGACAGCTATCTGAAACGAGCGGATGAGCTGATCGGCCGCTATTTGCGCGGCGCCTTGATGGTGGCGATTCTCCAGGGAGTGCTGGTGGCTGTGCTCTTTTCGATCTTCGGGATTAAGAATGCCATCGTCCTCGGTGTCATCGCGGCTGTGCTCGACCTCATTCCGTACGTCGGCTTGCTCATTACGATGGTGCTGTCGGCGGTGGTTGCGCTCTTCAGCGACCCGCCCGTGATGCAAAAATTGATTTTCGCCGTCTCGTCCGTAGCAATTCTTCACCTGCTTGAAGTAATGTTTCTTTCACCGCGCATCGTCGGTGGGAAAGTCGGGCTGCACCCTCTCCTCATTATCCTTTCCTTGCTCATCTTCTCGTACTTCCTCGGCTTCGTGGGATTGTTGATCGCGATCCCCATGACCGCGCTGATCATCCTGCTCGTTCGTGAGTGGGAGGCGTTCAAGCGCGGCATCACCGTCGAGCAGTATCACACCATTCGAGAATAATCGTAACTTATTAGCCACGAAGACACCAAGTCACAAATTAATCAAAGACGGAATCA
>CAYJSZ010000179.1:0-3734 GCA_964372545.1 uncultured Ignavibacteriaceae bacterium | reverse complement strand
TCGCTCTTCACGAGCTTGAGCGCCTTCAGCTTGATGAGTTCCTCGGGGGAATGCAGGGCCTCTCCATCGACAAGCGTAGGAGTCGTGGCTCCGCCGACGACAAGCGGAGCAACCACGACGGAAAGGTGATCAATAAGGCCTCCTCGAATCAGCTTTGCGTTCAGAGTTCCGCCAGATTGGATCGTGAGCCGATCGACGCCATATTCCATTTTCAGGCGTCGGAATAGGTCATGCAAATCAATCTCTTCCTCATAGGGAATGGTGACAACATTCTCGCGTTTTTCCTGAGTGGCAGGGTGCTGCTTATTCGTCGTGACGAGATATAAAGTCTTCACCCACTTGGAAAGATAATCAACGCCACTGTTCGTCAAATGCGGTTTGTTGTCGATGATGACAAAGCTCGCCGGTGACTTTTTTGGTTCATCAGTACGGTCGTTCACGCCGATTTTGGCCATTACCCGACCGGTATTTAGCGAGAAAAGGTCCGTTTGCTGCTCCAGATCGTAGTACTGTTGCAAGCCTTCCTTCACGCCATCAATACGACGCAGGTCACGGTCAAAATCCATGGCGTCCGTGTCGCCGGTTGAAATCTTGCCATCAACGGACATGAGCATGAACAGGGTTGTTTCCGGGCGGTTCATAGACATTTCACTTCAGCGTGTAATACGTCGCGCGGCCCTTTCCGATTTGTTTGATCAGTTTCAGTTTTTTAAGTTTTTGCAGCTGTAGCTGTGCCGTGCGTCTCGGACAGCGTACGATATCGATAACATCTGTCACGGTTATCCTCCCCACGGTCTCCATGAAGTCAAGAATGGCGACCTGATCCTTGTCGAGAAAAACTTGTGAGTCGATGTCCGTATCAAGTTTTTTCACGGCTAGATTCAGGACGGTGTGTTTCACTTGGTCGATTTCTTCCTTGAATCCTTTTACAAAGTACTCAAGCCATGGAGTAAAGTCCGTGCGTCGCGCCTTGTACGTCTCTCCAATGTTGATCGCGGCATAATAAGCCGGCCGATCGGAATTATAATAATCTTCGAGAGCGAAAAGCCGGCGGAAATCATATCCTCGTTGATACAGCAGAAGCGTCGCGAGTGCTCTGGCTGTGCGTCCGTTGCCATCGACAAAGGGGTGGATGGCGGCGATTTCTTGGTGGACGATTCCGGCGGCGATAACTGGATCGACTCCTTCATCGTCGTTTTTTTGAATCCAACCGATTAACGCATCCATCAGCGCCGAGACGTCTTTTGCGTCCGGTGCGGTATAGAGAATTTCCCGATGCCCATCCCGATAATTTCTGGCGATATAAACAGGACCAGGACGATAGTGTCCCGACGCTTCCGGTCGAAGAGTTTTGTTGGTGACATGTTTATGAATGCGAAGAATCACCTGCTTGCTGATCGGTTGTTTTTTTTCGACGACCGTCTCGATGTATTTCAGGGCGTTCAGGTAGTTTTGAACCTCGTAAATATCTCTGTCTGGAGCGTCGACTTTTTTTCGATCCGCAACCGCCTCAACCTCCCGCATGTTCAAAACGTTTCCCTCGATAGCGGTCGAGCTGTGGGTCATGCGGATCAGTGCCTGGCGTCGCAAACGAAGCTCCTGCTTTGGGAGCAGACGAGCTCTCTCAATAACAGCCCTCCCTTCAGCGATGGCTGTGAGCATTTGAACAATCTTGTTTGTGAGACGATATGCAGGATTGAACATAGGTATTCACAGAATACGTCAAAATTCCGAATCGCGCAAGAATCGCGCAAGAATCGCGCACAAACAAAAAAGATTTTTCGTGTTGAGAAGTCCCTCTTGGCTGCGCCAGCCGAAGCTCGACGGAGCCGAGCGAAGGTTGGGGAACCACTTGCGAGTCAGTTGGAACCAATTGCTTGAGGAAATGCGGGGGCGGCAGGAGCTTAGGACGCTTGTAGTCGCTTAGGTTGCTATCGGTTTTCGTGGAGATACTCGCCGTTTTCCAAATATACGCACGCGCCAGCGATCGATGCTTCTCGTGCCTTTGGAATGCGCCTAGCCAGTCTTTTATGAAAAAGATTTGGTACTTCGTTCATATCGATAAATCGGAACTCGCTTAGCTCATCTTTCGGTAATAAAATTTCTCTTTCGCCAATGTCACCACCTTCGAAGATAAACATAATGCGGTCACCCCTTCCATCGGAGTTAGATAAATAATCCACGCATAAAAGTTTTCCGGGTATAAAGTCAAAACCAAGCTCCTCTTTGATTTCTCGCGTACACGCCTGCACAGGAGATTCATTCTCCTCAATCATGCCACCCGGAATCTCCCAGCCATCCTTGTACGTCGGTTTCACGATGAGCACCTGACCAGCGGAATTCGTAAATATGACTCCGGAGGCCATCCACTTTGCTGAATATTTGTTTTCCATATTTTTACTTTTCGAACAGATTCAGATATTCGGCAAAAACAAAGAGACGATTCCGTTTAAAACCGGTAGTCTCCTTGAGAATTTTTTGTTCTTCGAATTGCGCGAGCAGGGTGTTCGCTGACTGCGGCGTGATGCCGAGCCATTTTGCGACTTGCCGTCCGTTTACGATTGGTTGCGAATACAGTCGATTGAGGAGTTCTCGACCGACGGGAGCGCGTCTGCCAAGTTTGAGCAACCGAGCCTCGGCGCTCTCACGCAGGTCGATGATTTTGCGGAATGTATCTGCACCACGTTTTGCTGTCTCAGCTATCCCGACCAAAAAGAAACGCAGCCAGTGCTCGATGTCATTGGCAGTCCGAACCCGTGTGAGCGAGTCATAATATTGCCCTTTATGGCGCTCGAAGAAATCAGAAAGATACAAGGTTGGTTTGCTGAGCATGCCTGTATCGACCAGATAGAGCGTGATGAGCAAACGTCCGATGCGGCCATTTCCGTCAAGGAAGGGGTGGATCGTTTCGAATTGATAGTGACTCATGGCGATACGAATGAGATGAGGCACTTCGATGTGTCTATTGTGCCAGAACTTTTCTAGGTCCCCTAAAAGATCGCCTACCTCACTGGGGTGTGGCGGAATGAATACTGCATCTTTCAACGTAGCTCCGCCAATCCAATTCTGACTTGTTCGAATCTCCCCTGGCATTTTATGTTTGCCGCGAACACCAGAGAGAAGAATGCCGTGCGCGTCCTTCATGAGTCGCACGGAAAGCGGAGTTTTGTGGAGAGCCGCGATCGCCTGATTCATTGCTTTGGTGTAATTTTGAACCTCAGCCCAATCATCGCGTCGTTCTGGTTCAACTTCCTCTAGAGGAAGAAGAGCTTCATCCATGCCCGTGCGCGTACCCTCGATGCGACTTGAAGTCGTGGCTTCCTTGAAGACGTGCATGCGAATAAAAAAATCCACGTCTGGCACGAAGTGTGAAAAGGCGTTTAGTTCTGCAAGGTGACGAGTTGCTTCCTCAAGAAGGACATCGATGCGCGGGTCATTCCAAGCAAACGGACCATTGATCGTTGCCGGAGTAAAGCTCCTGTATTCTTTCTGTTGTTTGTAGGAACCAGCCCGAAAGGTGTTTTGTGCCATACCGAGGAACTTTTCGTATGGGTATTTATAAGAAAAGTTTAGCGCATAAGTTAGAATAAGTCAAACCATGTTCAAACTTATGTTGACTCCAAGAACAAAAAAGACTTCTCGTTTTGAGAAGTCCCTTTTGGCTGCGCCGGCCGTAGCTTTAGCGAAGGATGGTGACCCCACAGGGAATCTCACTCGCGCCGTCTTCGACGGCG
>CAYJSZ010000178.1:0-3807 GCA_964372545.1 uncultured Ignavibacteriaceae bacterium | reverse complement strand
GGTAGTGTCCTAATTTGCTGGGCTGTCACGCCTGTCCCGACGTTTCTTGTCGGGAGTCCCCCGCAGAAAAGACTTGCGGGACAGCCGGGGGTCCATGACCTCCTTGTCGACAGAAAGTAGGACACTACTCAAAGAACCCGCGAAAACAGCCAACATCGGCAGCGCAAACGATCTGCTGCGGATTCGGGCAAGGTGGGTACACAGTATCGTCATTGCCTCAAAGGAATGACAACCGAGGACTTGATCGTCGAGCGATAGATCGTCGAAGCATGGTCCTTTGTTACTCGCACCCCCAGCAATGGCTCCGCAAACGTAGCTTCAATGTTCTCAACGATGCTGTCGGCATTTGCAGTGGTGAACCGGAACGGAATGGTGAGCGCGGTGTCGGGGAAGGAATGCCATCGGAATGTAACGCTGTGTTCCGTCTTGGAAAACGCCCACGGTGAAGCTGCATCCACAAGCTCGTGTCCCGGAGAAGAGTAGGACACCTTCAACGTGTACGGACGGTAGATAGTTCTAATGTGGAGGAGGAGCTCAACGACGCCGGATGCATCTGGCGCAATACTCGTAATGGATCTCGTGACTGTGAGCCACTTTTTTTCCGGTGGAGGGAGATCGCCCAACATCACTTCACCGGTCCTCGCGGAAATTGTCGAATCAATTCCGGCGACAGAAATCGTTGTGCCGGAAAGATAATCGTTACTTTTCACAATGATGGAACCCGTGCCGGTGTCGAGGTCGAGAGTTTGGTTGACTTCGACCGGTTGTTTCCAGAGGTCGGTGTGCGATGGAAGAACGCTGAGAGCTCCAGCGCAGATGAGGAACGCAGCTCCGGCAACGAGAAATCCTGAGGAACGCCGGAAACGTTTCAGCCAGAAGTAATCTGTGGTGGAGTCGAACCGGATCGCGGCAAACCCGAGCAGGAAGGGAAAAGACCAGAGTGAAAAGAAAAGAATGTAAAAGAGATGGGCGACGATTGACACGAACAGCGAACGCGATTGTCCTGCCAAGGAGTGTGCAATCAGTCCGAGTCCTTCCGAAAACGCGAGGTGAAACATCAAATGTGCGGAAGCAAACCAGAGGATAATCCGCAGGATAGGTTGTTGAATGAACACAGCGCAAGACAGAAGGAACAGCGCGGTTGCCGGATAAAACGCCACTTTGGTTGAACCAAAGGAACCGATGAGGATGAAGAGTGATAGAAATACGAATGCTCTGAAAAAATATCGGGCGGGATTCTTGCTCAGACGAAGCTTCGGCGCCAGTTGCAGCGAAATCCAAATACCCACGAGCCCTCCCAGGAAGCCCAACGCAAGATAACCGGAGATATCGCCCCACCAGGGATACCGCACGCCTTTGATCAGCCCAACGACGTTCTCGGAAAGCCAAACACAGACTTGAATGACGAGCATGAGAAGAAAGAGTTTCAATCCGGGGAGGACAGGCTCTTTTTGTTGGCGCGGAATTCCGTTGCCTTCGGTGATTTGCAGAAATGCATCGGCTGTTCGCTTTCGAATCAACAGATACGCTGTGATCCCGAGAAGAACTGTTATGACGATAAACGAGCGCAGGAGCCAAAGAGGCACAAACAGCGGTTTCGAGCCAACCTGATAAAGAAAGTATTGTTCCGTCTTCGGTTCCGGTACTCCGCCGTCAAAGCGCTCTACAAGTTTATACACCAGATCGCCCGACCGTTTCAGCCCGGAGACTTTGAAGTTCTCAAAGGAATCCTGCGGCGTGTGGATCGGGTCGTTCATGTCGGAGGTAAAGTCGATCGCGGGAATTCCTCTTCTGAGGAACGGCATATGATCCGAGCCGACGCCGCCGCCGGGAAGAGTCGAGTTCAGCGCAAAGAAGTGTGTCGGATAGGATAGCCCCTCGTAGCCGAGCGCAGCGTATTCTTGATACGCTGCGCTCACGAGCCATGCGGGCGCGCTGTGCTCGCGAATATCCGGAAACGGAATCAACCAATCGGTGCCGTTAGCCATATCGACTTGCAGCATCAAGGCGACGCTGTCGATCTTCGGGAAATGATCGACGAAGTATTTAGAGCCGACCAATCCCTGCTCTTCACCACCGAATAATGCAAACACGATTGTCGATTCGTTGCGGCGTTGCGCAAGAACGCGCGCAAGCTCGATCACCACCGCGCTGCCGGAGCCATCGTCGTTCGCGCCGGGAATATCCGGCCCTGCGGAATCGATGTGTCCGCCGATGACGATGATGCGATTGCCCGCGCCTTTCAGTACAGCCACGGCCACACCCGTCCGCGTATTGACCGCTTCCTGAGAAGGCTCGCTCACGACGCGATCGATCGGCATGATGTACGCCTCGTGCAGTCCGAACTCTTTGAATTTCTGGACTGCAAACTCCATTGCCCGCCGCTCGTTCGGGGAGCCCATCGGCCGCGGACCGATCTCCACGGAGAGCATTTTGAGATACACTGTTGAGCTGTCGAGTGAAAATGGCGTTTGCGCGTGGAGCGGAGTGAAGAGGAATACAATCAACAATATGGAAAATCGATACTTCATGCTCGTTTCTGGGAGGGAGTTCCGCTGTCTGGAATCCCGCCGCCAAGCGGAATCCTGGTCCCGCTGTACGGGATGCCGTAAAGCGGCAAAAGCGGGACTTTGCTCCCGACCAGCAGAGTTAACTCAAATACCGTTCAAAGAAGTCGATGATCTTGCGTTCGTACACGATTCTGCCGACGTCCCAGATGTCGTTGTGATTGGCTCCTTCGATGAGCAAGATATCCTTGGGGCCTGTGGCATGTTCAAAGAGTATCTTGGAGTACTGGACGCGAATAAATTCATCTTCCGTGCCATGGACAAAGAGTACCGGCGTCGTCAACCGTTTGACGTCTTCCAGCGGCGAGACTTCCCTCGCTTTAAACCTGGCGAACTTCTGTGATCGGCTCATGGCGACGTTTCGGAGAAAATGCCAGGGGAGCTTGGCGATCCGGCGCTGGTAATCGACAGAGATCGTTCGCAGGTCGGTAAAGCTCGCCTCTGCCACCACGCCTCGAATGCGCGGATCGATGGCCGCAGCTTGCAGCGCAACCGCGGCGCCCATCGACGTTCCAAAAATGCCGATCGTTCCAATCCGAAGATCGGTCCTCTTCTCAAGGTAATCGATCACCGTTGAGACGTCCCTCTTTTCATAATAGCCGTACGTGCAAAAGTTTCCCTCACTTTCTCCGTGCTGCCGCGAGTCGTAGAGGAAAACGTTGAAGCCGTGGTTGTAGAACAGGCGGGCAAGCGCGACCCCACCGATCTTGCAATCGCCGACACCGTGCAGATAGAGAACGGTGCCACGCGCGGACTGCCGCTGTGGCACAAACCAGGCGCTGAGCTTCAGTCCGTCATGCGTGAGAATCGAGAGATCTTCCTCTGGAAGTCCGGCGTCGCGTGGTTCGAGCAGCGTCGAGCGCTTGGCGTACCACCCCCGCGTGCGCCGCTCGGGTTGCAGCAGGATGAGCGGCCCGATGATGAGGATGACAAACGCCGCGCCGATCACGAAGAGCACAAACAGTGTTACGAGGACGAGAAAGAGGGTCATAGGCAGAACGTGTCAGTCAAGAACGGTCTTGAGTGCCTCGGTCAGCTTGGTCGTTTCCTCGAGGTTGACATACGCGTTGCCGGAGGAGGAAAAAGAGAAAGCGAGCAATATGTCGAGGGGTCGGTTTGCTGCATCGAATTAATCGCAGGGAAATATACTCTTTAAAACCTGAAACTCAAAGAGCAGAAGACAGTAGGCAGTAAGCAGACACAAACCTACCACCCAACATCGTTCACCTCAATCTCCAAT
>CAYJSZ010000177.1:0-3930 GCA_964372545.1 uncultured Ignavibacteriaceae bacterium | reverse complement strand
TATGAAACGAAATCGCTTTCTCTTGTTCTTCGTCTTGACACTTCTTGTGTCGCATCATGTGCCGGCTCAACAACCATCCAATCAAAGTAAGCCCGGCTCACTCATTTTTATTCCCTCAACGAAGGATACGACACCCCCGACGATTGAAATAGTCGAGCCGGCGGACTTTGTAAAACGCGGAATGAAGAGTACCAAAGAAACTGCTCTCGTTACCGCGTCGTCTACGTTGAAGCTGCGTGGACTCGCGAAGGATTCCAGCGGCGTCGCTCGCGTTGTCGTCAATGGGGAGGAGTCGCAGTTGAAACAAGCGGGCGATGCCATAGAGTTTAGCTCGGCAGTACTTCTTGCGTTGGGCGACAACGAAATCGAAATCAAAGCATCGGACAGGCTGAGGAATGAAAGCTCGCTTAAACTTTTCGTGCGGAGGGAAGAAGCGCTCATCAAAGGAAAATACTTTGCGATAGTCATCGGTGTACAGAATTACAGAGACCGGACTATCAATAGTTTGGATTATCCGTTGAGGGATGCTGAAAGCGTGGTGAACACGCTCAACAAAGAATACACCTTTGACCAGCAGAACATTGTTTTCCTGAAGGACCCGGATAGAAAAGCAATAATCAACGCATTCGACGGTTTGCGGCGACGAGTCACTGCGGACGATAACCTCCTCATTTTCTACGCGGGACATGGTATTTGGGATGAAGACTTGCGACAGGGATATTGGCTGCCGAGCAACGCGACTTCATCCGATCAGTCTGAATGGCTGCCCAACAGCACGGTGCGCGATTACGTTCGCGGCATCAAAGCCAAGCACACGCTGCTTCTTGCCGATGCGTGCTTCAGCGGCGGGATTTTCAAAACTCGCGAAGCGTTTACTCAACCGGATGCTTCGATTCAAAAGACCTATCAAATGCCGAGTCGTCGAGCGATCACCAGTGGTGCACTCAAGAATGTTCCCGACCGCAGCGTGTTTGTTGAGTATCTCCTGAAGCGCCTCAAAGAGAATCGGGAGACCTATCTCTACGCCATGAAGCTCTACATCTCGATGAAGGACGCGGTCATCAACAACAGTCCCAACAATCAGACACCACTCTACGGAGTGATCAACGAGGCTGGGGATGAGGGAGGAGATTTTATTTTTGTTAGACGCTAAGGTGAAGTCAAGAACCCATGCAAACGAAGATCGCATTCACGTGCAAGGCACTGACTCCATCGATTTTCTGAGGCATTCAGGCTACAACCGTATGCTTGCGGAACGCTGTCTAATTACCTATTATAGCAATTGCCCATTATTGAAGGTCTTTGCATCATGTCTTGTCCTTGAGAGGAGGGAGAATGTCATGAAATCCATCGTAACAAATCTAGTTCTTGGAATTTCGCTCGTACTGTGCGCGCAAGCCCAGCAGCGCGGGATGAAGGTAGTCGAGATGCAAGATGAAAAGGGCCAGCGTTTTGTGGCGTACGACAATAGTTATGCCCTCGTCGTCGGCATCAATAAGTACGCCGACCCGAAAATTCCATCGCTGAATTACGCCGTCCAGGACGCACATGCCATTGCGCAACTTCTCGAGGACATGGATTTCCCAAAGGAGAATATCAAGATTCTTCAGAATGAGGAGGCCACGCTGACAAGAGTGAAAGAGGAATTCGCTGCGATGGGGTCGAGAACGAAGAAGAATGATCGCTTGCTCGTGTACTGGGCTGGACACGGAGAGACGGAATCATTGCCACGTGGCGGCGAAATGGGATACCTCATTCCCACTGACGGAAAATCCAATGCGATGTACAGCACGTGTCTCAGTATGGATGAGGTAAAACGACTCTCGGAACGCGTCGCGGCAAAGCATGTGCTTTTTCTCGTCGATGCTTGTTATGGAGGACTGTCCGCGGTAACGTCAAGATCGCTCACGAAGGAAACGGAGCTCTATTTGCAGAAAGTTACTTCGGCTGAGGCTATTCAGATTATCACCGCAGGGACGCGGGATGAGCAAGTGGTCGAAAGCCCTACGTGGGGTCATAGCGCGTTTGCGAAGGCGATCCTCGACGGATTTCAAACGCGCCTCGTTGACCAGGATGGTAATTCGGTTGTAACGGCCGATGAGCTTTACTCGTATTTGCAAGCGCGTGTGTTTGAACTTTCGCGTTCTGAGAGTCCCAAAGGACACAGACCTGTGTTTGCGAACCTGAAAGCCTCCGAAGGTCAATTTGCGTTTGTTGTTGCTGTCCCGACGTACACACTTTCCATAAAGGGATTACCGGCAAAGAACGCTGTTTATATCGGAGGCAAGAAGGTGTCTGAAAATAAAGATACGGTTCAACAAACATTGAGGAGAGGAACGTACACTGTTGAAGTGGAGGCACTGGGACGCGAACGATACTCAACATCGATTGATTTATCGACTGATCGCGAACTTACTCCGCGGATGATTTCTTTGATAATCCCATACATGTTGGAGACAAATCCAACAGGGGCTGGTGTCAAAATCGACGGCATGGAGGTTGGTCTCTCGCCAGTTAAGAAGGAATTATCCATAGGCCAGCACCGGATAGAAATTAAGAAAGAAGGATACGAGACGCTGACCTTCACATCGAACGTTTCAGAACAGAACAGCTACGAGATGAAGGAATTGAAGCTTGCGCTCTTTGGTATCACTGTCATCAGCAATCCAAGCGGTGCACAGATCTTTCTGAACGATTTGCCGCAGGGATTGGCTCCATCGACAATTCAGGTTCGGCCCGGCTCGAAGTACACCGTGGAGCTTCAGTGGGAAGGGAAAAAATTAGCCACAACATTCCAACCGGCTGGCTCAGGTGCCGTTACTGCAGATTTTAATGCCGGTCAGATTCAATATTCTGGGCCGACTGTTCAACCGCCGGTCACGATAGCTCCACCGCCACCGAAAAAGGAGGAGCAGGTGCCGCCCGTGACCGCCCAAAAAGAAAAGCAGCCCGAACCGGCTCCGCTTGTTGCGTACCTCGAAATCTCCGTAGAGCCGTCCGATGCTTCCATCACAGTTGATGGGAAGACCGTGAGCCCAAGTGGCGGTGTGGCAAAAGTAGAAGTCAAACCAGGGCGACGGGTAGTGTTGATTTCCAAGAGCGGCTATGAATCCGAAAAATCCACGGTAGATGTCTATCCGGGCGATACGAAGAAAATGAACGTGAAGCTGTCGCAGGAAACGTCGTCGAAGACATGGCTGTACGTTTTAGGCGGTGCGGCGGTCGCGGGTGGAGCGGCGTATTTCTTGCTCGCAAAGAAAGCTCCGGCATCGAGTGTAAGCGATCCGTACGGAAACCCGCCGGGTTTTCCGGGGAACCCGTGAGTGAAGGTGTGCTAGTGCCGGTTCAAATAAATAATCTTGTGTTTTTGAGACCCCCTCTTTTATTCTCCCCCTAAGAGGGGGAGAGTTATAGTCCCTTCCCCTTTTAGGGGAAGGTCAGCCTGCCCGCCACCCATAGGTCTTGTTATCGGCAGGCGGGGATGGGGTCTCGCCCGTCAGTAGCTGTCAAGTTAAAACTACAAGATTACTTTTTGGGAACGGCACTAGTTATACCAAATAAGGTTTGATGAATCGACGGAGACTTTTTTATGAAGAAGATCGTAAATAAAACCATTGTTCTGATTGTCGTGCTCATCATGACGCCAAGGATGGGATTTGGGCAAAACTGGGTCTCACAAAGTAGTACGACGACAGCTACTCTCAATGCCGTAAAAGTCGTGTCGTCAAGTGTGATCTGGGCTTGTGGCAGTTCGGGATTAGTCCTACGGAGTACTGATGGTGGTACGACATGGAGCACCAGAGCATCTTTTTTCCTCCAGGGCTCGACTAGAAAACTGAATTGCTATAGCATTGATGCTTTTGATGCTAACTCGGCATGGGTAGTCGTTGTGACCACAGATAGTGCGAATGGCTCATGGCTTGCCCGGAC
>CAYJSZ010000176.1:0-4000 GCA_964372545.1 uncultured Ignavibacteriaceae bacterium | reverse complement strand
ACCGTGAATTTCCTCGTTCTTTGTGTCTTCGAGTCTTCGTGGCTGAGTAGTTACGGTCAAACTATCATAAGAAATTGGAATGTCGATTTGACGTTTAATGCTCAGACCTTTCTTAGCGAGCTCATGACAAAAGCATACTTCATAAACTTTCTCCAGCAATCCAGAACCTAAGTTTTTATGTACACGGTAAGCCGCGTCCACTATTTCTTTTGCTATTTCCTCTTCTCTTTTGGACAGCAGCTTATGTTCCATAGCTTTTCTTTGAGTCTTTGTGTCTTGGTGGCAAAATCTTAACAATAAAAAAGGTGTGACCGCGTAAAACAGCCACACCTTCCGTTACGTCAAGGATTCCTTAGCGAACGGCCCACGTGTCACCGGAATTCAGCAGCTTCGCCATGTCTCCCTCACCGCGTTTCTGTTTTGCGAACTGAATCTGCCGCACCATCTCTTCTTCGTAGACCGGCCGGTCAATTGCAAGGAAGATTCCGACGGGCCGCGGCAAGTGCGGCTTATAGGTCATGTCGGCGAGGATGAAGGAGAGCGTCGTATCTTTTTCATTGTGCACGAGCAAGTCGTTGACGGAATATTTCCCGTCTTTCAACGAAACCACCTCCGGCGTGAAGCCGTTCAAGCGAATGCCTTTGTCCCGGTCTTTTCCGAAAGCCAGTGGCTTACCATGTTCAATAAAGACAACGGTGTCATCCTTTGTTTCTTTCTCGGTGTACTGGAAGAACGCGCCATCGTTGAATACATTGCAGTTTTGGTAGACTTCGACGAAGGACGTTCCTCTATGCTCGGCGGCGCGTTTCAGGACGGACTGCATGTGCTTCGGGTCTCTGTCAAGCGTTCGAGCGACAAACGTGGCGCTGGCTCCGAGGCAAAGCGAAGCAGGGTTGAACGGATAATCAATCGACCCGTAGGGCGTTGATTTTGTTATTTTCCCCATCTCCGACGTTGGAGAATATTGTCCCTTCGTCAAGCCATAAATTTGGTTGTTGAAGAGAAGGACCTTGATGTCGAGATTTCTCCGCATGAGGTGAATCATATGATTGCCGCCGATGCTGAACCCGTCGCCATCGCCGGTGACGACCCACACCGACAGGTCCGGCCGGGCCATTTTCAATCCGGAAGCAACAGCCGTGGCGCGACCGTGGATGCTGTGGAAGCCGTACGTGTTCATGTAGTACGGGAATCTACTTGAGCAACCGATACCGGAGACGAAAACCGTTTTATGCCGTGGAATGCCCAAGTCCGGCATGACACGCTGGGTTTGCGCGAGGATGGAATAGTCGCCGCATCCCGGGCACCAGCGGACATCCTGATCGCTCTGGAAATCTTTGGCTGTGTACTTTGGCAGTTGAAACGCTGCTGTTTCGGAAATCAGATCGTCTACGAGAGTGGCCATGGTTATCCTTTCAACAGTTCGTCAATCTTCTTTTCGATTTCGATTGCCTTGAACGGCAGGCCATCAACTTTGTTGAGGCCGAGCGCTGGGACAAGGTACTTTGCACGGAGAACTTTGATGAGCTGGCCTAAATTCAGTTCCGGCACAAGCACATGTTTGAACTTGTACAGAATCTCGCCGACGTTCTTCGGGAACGGGTTCAGGTAGTGAAGATGGAGATGCGAGACGGAGTTTCCTTGTTCGCGATGCCGAGTGACTGCAGTGCGGATGGCTCCGTACGTGCTTCCCCAGCCAACGACTAAGACATCGCCTTCCGGATCGCCTTCTACTTCGGCAAGAGGAATATTATTGGCGATTCGTTCCACTTTCTCTGCGCGCAGTTTTATCATCAGCTCGTGGTTCTGAGGCTCGTAATTGACATTACCGGTAATGTGCTGCTTCTCCAGACCGCCGATTCTATGCTCAAGGCCCGGTGTTCCGGGAATCGCCCAAGGCCGTGAAAGAGTGGCTTCATCGCGTAAGTAGGGGAAGAAACCGTTGGGATCGGTCCTGAACTTCGTCGAAATATCCGGCATCGCGTTAAAGTCGGGAATAAGCCACGGCTCGGACCCGTTTCCGAGATAGCCATCCGACAAGAAGAAGACCGGTGTCATGTATTTCAGAGCGATGCGGCATGCTTCGAACACCATGGGGAAACAGTCTGCCGGAGTCGCAGCAGCAACGATGGGAATAGGCGCTTCTCCGTTGCGGCCATACAGTGCTTGCAGCAAGTCTGCCTGCTCGGTCTTCGTCGGTAGGCCTGTGCTTGGGCCTCCGCGCTGGATGTTGCAGACAACGATCGGCAACTCCACCATCACGGCAAGGCCGAGTGCTTCCGTCTTGAGCGCAACGCCGGGTCCGCTGGTCGTTGTTACACCGAGCGCGCCACCGAACGAAGCACCGATGGCGGACGTAATGCCGGCAATTTCATCCTCGGCTTGGAACGTTTTCACGCCGAAGTGCTTATACATGGACAGCTCGTGCAGGATGTCGCTTGCCGGTGTAATCGGGTAGCTGCCGAGGAAGAGGTCGAGCTTGGCTTTCTTTGCCGCCGCCATCAAGCCCCACGCCGTCGCTTGGTTCCCGGTAATATTGCGATATCGTCCAGGCGTCAACTTGGCGGGAGCGACTTCGTAGCGAACAGCAAAAATCTCCGTCGTCTCTCCAAAGTTCCAGCCAGCCTTCAGCACGCGGAGGTTCGCCTCCATGATCTCAGGCTTATTTGCAAATTTCTTTTTGATCCAATCAATCGTTGACTCTATGGGACGGTTATACATCCAGTACATCATACCAAGCGCAAAAAAGTTCTTTGACCGATCAACAAGTTTGCTTGAGAGATTGAGGTCTTGGAGAGCGAGCGCCGTCAGCTTACTCATATCAACTTCAAACAGTTGATACTTTGAGAGTGACCCATCTTTCAAAGGACTATTCCCGTATCCCGCGAGCTTTAAGTTCTTGTCGTTGAAGCCGTCTGTGTTTGCGATGATGGCGCCGCCATCGATAAGGCTGCCGAGATTCACTTTCAATGCTGCGGCATTCATGGCGACAAGGACGTCGCAGGAATCGCCGGGCGTATTGATCTCCGTGCTGCCGAAATGAATTTGAAAACCGCTGACTCCGAAGAGCGTTCCTGCGGGGGCACGAATCTCCGCGGGGAAGTCGGGTAGCGTGCTGAGGTCGTTACCGAGAATTGCGGTGGTATTGGTGAATTGCGTTCCGGTAAGCTGCATGCCGTCGCCGGAATCGCCGGCAAAACGGATCGTGACTTCTTCTAGGTTCTTTACAGTTTTTCCCGCCATGGCTCTCGGTATCTCTTTGTGTGCGAGGATTCAGAACAGCGATGTTCCAACTAAAATGTAGTCAAAATTTCGAGCAAAAGTCAAGGTGACGCACGGGGACGAACAAACGGACAGCATAAAAGATTTCATTCGTGAAGTAACTGCAGCATGAAGAAAAAACGCCAGCTCCTTCTTTCACAGTAAGCCGGCGTTGAGTCATTTGACCGTGGAAGCATCATTCTCGCACGACCCACACTTTGACTTTCCCCGTCACGCCGCCCGAAAGCTTGACGTTCACGTCGTAAATCCCGAGCGCCTTAATCGGCTCTTCCAGCTCAATCTGTCGCTTGTCGATGGTGATGCCTTTCTCTTGCAGTTCATCCGCAATCATTTGAGAGGTAACAGAACCGAAGAGCTTGTCATCTTCGCCGACCTTCATTTGAATTGTGAGAGAGACTTTTTCCAGATCCCCCGCAAGTCTCTCCGAAGTTGTTTTTTCCTTTTCGAGCTTGCGCGCGTGCTGCTTTTTCTCTTCCTCCAGGGTTCGGATCGCGCTGTGTGTCGCTGTGTAGGCAATCTTGCGAGGGATGAGATAGTTTCGGGCGTAACCGTCCTTGACGTCCACCACCTCGCCGGTTTTTCCCAACTGTCCAAAATCTTGTCGTAGTATGACTTTCATGGTTTATCTCCTCATAATCTCGTGTTGTTCATCGACTCCACGGCCTAGTGCCACTTCTAAAAATAAAAGTTGTATTCAAAAAGGCATCCCGCTCGTTGC
>CAYJSZ010000175.1:0-4079 GCA_964372545.1 uncultured Ignavibacteriaceae bacterium | reverse complement strand
TCGTTGGCCGGACCGTGTGAACGTTCAGGAGATTCTTGTCGAAACGGATAGTCTGGCGAAGGCTGTCTACCGGCTGGTACAGCGCGGCGAAAGATTTGATAGCGTTGCTGCGAAGTACACCATGCGTCCTTATCCGAACCGACAGCAGAAGGGTGTATGGGGCTTATTACCCGCGACTACCAACGAGACTACGAAGAAAGCCTGGTCCATGGCAGTCGATTCAGTCGCTGAGCCGTACAAGACCGATGAGGGTTGGTCTTTCTTTAAAGTACTGCAGAAGGACCCTGCGCGCACGAAAACATACGACGAAGCGCTTCCGGAGGTGACGAGTGCGTACCGTGAGTACGCATCGAAGTTACGCGAGCAGGATTGGGTGAACGAGCTGATGAAGAAATACGGCGTGAAGATCCAGAAAAGCGTGCTGGCTGAAGTATTCAGAAAGAAAACCAGTGAGATGCCGTAGTATCCTGTGGGCTGTCGTGTCGGCTTTTCTCGTTACCGGCTGTCAGAAGGGCGAGCCGCCCTCCACTCTCCTGGCCCGTCTCGACGACCGGACTCTGACGCTGGAAGAGATTTCCGCTCATTTCGATTCCGCGCGCGGAGTTTCGGACGCGCAAATCCATGAATACGTACAGCGGTGGATCACCAACGAGCTTCTCTATCGCGAAGCGGTCCGGCGCGGCCTTGACCAGCAACCCGCGATCTCGACGCAGTTGGACGAGATTCGTCGCCAGTTGGTGATCAACGCCCTGCTCGATCGGGAAGTGTACACTGCCCGTTCTACAGATGCGTCGCCTGCGGATATTCAGCAGTATTACGAGGAACACAAAAAGGAATTCATCCTTACCAGCGATGTGGTGCTCGTGAGTCTCGTGCTGTTTCAAGATCGCGAAGCTGCGAATACATTTCGCTCCGCTGCACTGCGGGGTACGCCGTGGAACCGGGCGCTCCGGGCAACGCTCGACGACCCGCAGCTCCGCGCGGGCGTTATCTCTTTCATCGACTCGCTCTACTTTACTCAGCAGACACTCTTCCCCGTCGAGCTCTGGCGCACTGCGATGGGCGTCGGAGTGAACAACCCGTCGTTCCCCGTCCGCACGGAGGAAGGATTCTACGTGCTCATCGTCTGGAAATTCGGCCGCCGGGGGCAACAAGCGGAGCAGCCGTACGTTGAACAGGAAATCCGCAGCCGCCTCGCTATCGAGCGTCGCCAGCGGTTGTACAACACACTCTTAGAGAACCTTCGCGCGAAACATACTGTTGAAGTATTGGTCGCACCGGGTGTACGCGATACAAGCAGAGAGAAACCGGAAGAATAGGACATGGCCATGATCATTGTGAAACGCACTCTCGTTCCTGCCGTTTGTGTGTTCGCCGTTGTTGCCTTACACGCGCAAACACGCATCGACCGGATCGTGGCGGTCGTCGATAAAGAGATCGTAACCGAATCCGAGCTGACAGAGCGCGTCATGCTCACCGCTCTCCAGAACCGGCTCGACCCCAACGATGCGTCGCTCCGCAAGGATTTGCTCGACGCGCTGATCGCGGAAAAGTTGGTCCTTGCGCAGGCGATGATCGACAGTATTCAGGTCACCGATGAAGAGGTGACGCGCCAGCTCGACCAGCAGGTCAACAATCTGATCTTGCGGGCAGGATCGCAGGAGCGGCTCGAGCAAATCTACGGCATGCCGCTGGCGAGAATCAAGCGGGAGTCGCGCGAGATCATGCGCAAGCAAATGCTCGTGGCGCGTGTCCGCCAAACACGGGAAGCGTCCATCCAGATCTCCCGCCGCGAGGTGGCGGAATTCTTCGAGACCTACAAGGACAGCCTGCCACGCGTGCCGGAGGAATTCCACCTCAGCCACATCTTCGTCGTTCCCAAAGCAGACACTGCCGTGGAGGCCCAAACCCGCGCAACAATGGCAGCAATCCTGGACAGTCTCAGAACGGGCGGCGACTTTGCAGCGTTCGCCCGGCGCTATTCTCAAGACGGAACTGCCTCATCCGGCGGCGATCTTGGCTGGACGAAACGGGGCGACTTTGTGCGGGAGTTCGAAGAGGTGCTTTTCGGATTGAAAGAGAAGCAAATTTCCGATATTGTGAAAACACAGTTCGGGTTCCATATCGTGCAGCTGCTGGAACGGCGCGGCGAATCCGTCCATGCGCGCCATATTCTGATGAAAATCGAAAAAGGCGCAGCCAGCGATTCCGCGGCGGTGCAGTTCTTGCGCGGCTTGCGGGACCGTGCTCTTGGAGGAGAACCGTTTGCAAGTCTGGCGAAACAATACTCGGAAGATGAGGAAACGAAAGTGCTTGGCGGCGACCTTGGCGTCGCATCGCTCGACCAGCTGCAGGACAATTTTACAGCCGTCGTGAAAACAATGCAGCAGAACGACATCAGCCAGCCGCACCGCGTCCCCCATGGCACCTCCTACGGCTATCAGATCGTTCTTCTGAAAAAACGCGTCCCGGAACACTCGGCGAACCTTGACTCGGACTTCCGGCGGATCGAGCAAATGGCGCTGCAGTATAAGAGAGCACGGCTCGGCGAAGAATGGATCAACGACTTGAAAAAGAATATCTTCTGGGAAGTGAGAATGTAATTCCGACTGGTGTTTGATGATAGACGATTGTAAAAACATTTGTAACTACTCAGTGAGCGGACAGAAACAAATTACGACCACCCCGTCCCGACGCCGAAAAACGGCATCGGGACACCCCTCCCTGGTCCCGCTTTCCGGAATTCCGCTCAAAGGCGGGATTCTGAGAAGCGGAACAAGGAGGGGAAAGACTCTGCGCGGATTGCTCGCAGCTCAAGTTCTTTGTCCCCCTTTTTTCAAGGGGGACGCGTCCAGTCAGCCTCTGGCAGACGGGACGCAGGGGGTGATGTTTACCTTGCTTAATTTCTTCGCCCAAATGACGCTGAGTAGTAACAAACATTTTAACTATTCCATTGCCAAGCAGGAATTGAACAACGAATGAGCGACGTCGAAGCGGTCAAGAACCTATCACAAGCATACTCCAACCTCCGTGCGGAGATAGCCAAGGTCATTGTCGGACAGGAGCGCATCATCGAGCATCTGTCGATTGCGCTGCTCTCGCGCGGGCACTGTCTTCTCGTCGGCGTTCCCGGCCTTGCCAAAACGCTGCTCATCAAGACGCTGGCGGAAGCGCTCGACCTGAAATTCAGCCGCATCCAGTTCACACCCGACCTCATGCCGAGCGACATCACCGGTACCGAGATCATCGAAGAGAACGTCTCGACCGGGCAGAAGTCGTTCAAGTTCGTCCGTGGACCCGTCTTCGCCAATATCATTCTTGCCGACGAAATCAACCGCACTCCGCCGAAAACGCAGGCGGCACTCTTAGAGTCAATGCAAGAACATCACGTGACGGCGGCAGGCGAAACACACGTGCTGGATGAGCCGTTCTTTGTGCTGGCGACGCAAAATCCCATCGAGCAGGAGGGAACATATCCGTTGCCCGAGGCGCAGCTAGACCGGTTCATGTTTAACCTCTGGTTGGACTACCCCAGTTTCGATGAAGAAGTGACCATCGTAAAGACCACGACCAGCCCTTATCAGGCAAAGCTGAAGCAGGTGTTGAGTGGCAAGGAGATCAGCGCGTATCAGGATTTGGTGCGCCGCGTGCCGGTGGCGGACAACGTCATCCGGTTTGCGGTGGAGCTGGTGGACCGGTCGCGCCCGCACTCACCGACGGCGCTGCCGTTCGTCAAGAACTGGATTCGCTGGGGAGCCGGACCGCGCGCGTCGCAATATCTCATCCTCGGCGCGAAAACCCGCGCCATCCTCTCCGACCGCCACACGCCGGACATCGACGACGTGAAAGCGATGGCAGCTCCGGTCCTGCGGCATCGAATTGTGACGAGCTTTAACGCGGAAGCGGAGGGCGTTTCCACCCTCAACATCATCGAGAAGCTTCTCGAGAATTCCGATTGACCATCCTGCGGCGACCCCTATGACGCGAAGCGACAGAATAGTGCGTGTTGTTCTCCTGTTGATGGTCATTAGTTCCGTTGCCTTGTCCCGGCAGGCAATTTCATCGCGGATGTGGATCGT
>CAYJSZ010000174.1:0-4134 GCA_964372545.1 uncultured Ignavibacteriaceae bacterium | reverse complement strand
CCAGGCGAATCAGCGATTCGCCCTACAATTAATTTGAAAACGTACCACTACCCACTATGTCAATACCCCACCGCGGCGCCGTCGGCATCACGCGGATCCGCGGCTCCGAGACGCAAGCCGGTCTTATGATCAATCATAATCCCCATCGCCCGTCCCTGGTATTCGTACCAGCGAGTGCGGTGACCCATCATGTGTAACAACCGCTCTGAATCGACGGTCGTCGCGTACGGCTCGATCCTGAGGGTATCCGGCATCCACTGATGATGAATCCGGCCTGCCGTTATCGCTTCAGAGATGTTCATCTTGAAATCGATCGCATTGAGCACCACCTGAAGGACCGTGTTGATGATGGTTCGTCCGCCCGGTGAGCCGATGAGCATCCACGCCTTTCCTTCTTTTGCAATGATCGTTGGAGTCATGCTGGAGAGCATGCGCTTGCCGGGCTGCACGATGTTCGGCTTGGTGCCGATCCTTCCTGTGCTATCCGTGAGACCCGGCACCGGGTTAAAATCGCCCATCTCGTTGTTGTAAAGGAATCCCAAGCCTTCCGCGACGATGCTCGAGCCGAACCAGTATTCCAGCGTATAGGTGACCACAACCGCATTCCCTTCCGCGTCTACGACTGAGTAATGCGTCGTCTGCGGACTTTCGTATGCCTCGGCGACACTTTGCACGTCGATCTTCGACGCTCGATTCAGGCTGATCGACCGCTGAAGCTCTTCGGCATAGGTTTTTGAAGCCAATCGTTCGATGGGCATGTCCGGATTGAAATCGGGGTCGCCCAAGTACCGTGCGCGATCGGCGTAGGCCCGCTTCATGGCCTCCGTCAACAGGTGCAGATAGGTTGCCGAGTTATGGCCGTAGGATTTTAGGTCGAACCCTTCGAGAATATTCAGCATCTCGATGAGCGCCGTTCCGCCGGAGCTTGGCGGCGGCATCGAGTACAGATCGTATCCTCGGTACGTTCCATGAAGAGGAGTCCGTTCTTTCGCTTCGTAAGCTGCAAGGTCTTCCTCGGTAATCAGTCCGCCATGTTTCTTCATGTCAGTCGCAATCAACCTGGCGGTCTCGCCTTTATAAAAGCCGTCGCGTCCGTTGCGTTGTATGCGCTTCAGTGTTCTTGCAAGATCGGGCTGTTTCCAAAGGTCATCGACTTCGTAGGTAAGTGTATCCTTCTTGAAGAAGACTTTTTCCGATGAACTATATTTCTTGAAGTTTCTCTTGTTCGCCCTGATATCATCCGCCAAATCCCACGTAACCCGAAATCCTTTTTCTGCCAGTCGTACGGCGGGTTCTGCCAATTCCTTCCACGACGTTGTTCCGAACTTCTTCAAAGCGAGGTCAAAGCCGGCCACGGTTCCGGGCACACCGACCGAGAGATACCCTTGATGGTTCAGGTTGCGGATGTATCTCCCGTCGGCATCAACGTACATGCGCGCATGTGCGGCAGAGGGGGACTTCTCGCGAAAATCGAATGCGGCGACGTTCCCCTCCTTCGTATGGACGATCATGAACCCCCCGCCGCCGATATTGCCCCCACCCGGCAGCACGACGGCGAGCGCCAAACCCGTCGCAACCGCTGCATCGACCGCATTGCCGCCCTTCTTCAGAATCTCAACGCCGACTTCCGAAGCGAGAACATGAGAAGAGACCACCATCCCTTTCCGCGCTCGAACCGGGTCTTTGGAACCAGAGACGAAGGCGTACGACGGCGCAGAAATGAACGTCGCCAAGAGGAGATACGAAGTGTATTTGTAACTACTCAGCATAATTTATCCCCCAGATGGATAGACTAGCAAAGAATCCGTCATCAACAAAACCGGTTCCTTACGAGCGCTTCAACAAAGTCCCCTCTGCAGCGCAGGCACGGGTGAAGGGAGAGGGGATTTAGGGGTGTGTGCTGTGAGGCTTCTTTCGGACAAAAGCACACACCCCTGTGGTCCCCTCTCTCGCCTCGCAAGCCTACACACGAGAGGGGACTATTAGTTCTCCGATTATAGTGATCACTCGGATGCAGACGACCATTACAACCAATTAGACGAACACCACCACCCGGCGCCTAGCTGAGTAGTTACGTGTATTTGATCAATCGAGTCATAGGTTTGAAATTTGTCCCGTCCGCCTCAGGCGGACGGGACGGTTAAGAAATGAAAAAAATAAGGAAGAAGAAAAAATCAGAACGGAAGATCGTCGATCTTTTCTCCCGTGCTCTCTTGCTGTGGAGGGGGTGCTGTTGTCTCGTCCGCCTTTGGCGGACTGCCTGCGCGAGTATCAAGCATCAGCATCTGGTCCATCACGATTTCCGTCACGTAGCGCTTCACGCCGTTTTTGTCGTCATAGGTGCGATACTGCAGACGGCCCTCGAGATAGACTTTGCTGCCTTTCTTGAGATACTCGCCACAAATCTCCGCAAGTTTTTTCCAAGCGACGATGTTATGCCACTCTGTTTTCTCCTGCGGGTTCCCGTCCGCGTCGCGCCAATGCTCGTTGGTGGCAAGACTGAACGTAGCGACGGCCGTACCGCCGCTGGTGTAGCGAAGCTCCGGGTCTTTCCCAAGGTTGCCGATGAGAATGACTTTGTTCACGCTGCGAGATGCCATAAAAGAGTCCTCCTGATGGTGGATTCAAGAATTTGAACTTTGAACGTTGGAAATTAGCGCAAACCAAGCTCAATGTCAAGCTCTCTCACTTCCGGGTAATGGTACGTCTTGGTTCTATATGTAGGGCGAGACGCTGTCTCGCCCAGGCGAATCAGCGATTCGCCCTACAATTAATTTGAAAACGTACCACTACCCACTTCCGGGTAGTGTTCAGTTTCTTTCCACCAAAAAGAACACAGAAAACGCATCACTGAAATACTCCATGCGTGCCCAGGCGTTCTTAGCTTCTTTGCGATGAACACTTATTTCGAATTTAGGTAACTACTCAGCGGCACACATTGTTATGACCAGTGTTAAGCAAAAGCATAAACACCGACCTCCCCTTAATCCCCTCCTTTGTGTAAGGAGGGGAGAGATCATGCGCGGGTTGCTCGCGCACAAGTTCTTTGTCCCCCTTTTTTCTAAGGGGGACGCGTCCCGTCAGCCTCTGGCAGACGCGACGCAGGGGGTGGTGTTTATTCTGCTTCATTTCTTCCCCAATTACGCTGAGCAGTTACGAATTTAGAACGATGGACAGATGCGGTAGCGTTTTCCTTTACCCCCTCGTCCCGATTGCATCGGGACAATACCCCCCATAGAATCCATGGAGAACCTTTACCGAACGACGACCCTTTTCATGATCACCAGCTGACGTGCGGTAAGGAGAAACAGTCTCTCTCGGGAGAGAGCAACATCGTGCAGTGGGGTGAGGGGGACACTGGCAAGAATGGACGATACCGGGACGATCGTTTGCACGTGACCGCTCCGTGAGAACCAGATCAACGAGTCAATCGTCGCGACAACCAGTGCATCATCTCCGACGTCAAAACCCTGAGCCTCGTGGAGCAAACCCTGTCCGACGAGTCGAAGGAAATTTCCAAAATTATCAAACTCTATCAATCGGTCGGGTTCCAGGACATAGACATGGTCGTCCGGGGAGAGCAGAATTTTGAGCGGCTGACGGAGCTTTCCACGCGTATCTTCGATTCCGCCGAAGGACCGCTGCAGTTGTAGCTGGGGATTGAACTTGAGCACTCGGAGGTTTTCCGCGTCGAGCACGAAGAGATCTCCCAGTCGCGATAATGCGACGCCCGCCGGATAGCCGAAGCGGGCGCTCACCGCGGTGGTGTCACGGGTCGAAAACGAGGCAAGATAGTTGAGGTTCCGGTCGAATCGCTGGATGCGGTGGTTGTAATAATCGGACACGTACACGCTCAACCCATCGCTGGCGATCCCGGTGGGACGGTCGAACGAGGTCGCCGACCAGCCCAATCCACCGACCGACCGCGGCTGATCCTTTAGCGTTTTGAAGAGGAGGACGGACTGGGCCTCGGCATCAACGACATAGAGCCATCCCCGTGGATTGACCGCAAGACGAGTTGCCCGTCGGAAAGGACCGAGGACAGACTCTTCCTGCAGAAGCGTGTCCGCCGCTGTAGTACACGGGACGGCACCCGTGTGCACCAGCAGCGCTATTGCAAGAAGCGCTGCCATG
>CAYJSZ010000173.1:0-4147 GCA_964372545.1 uncultured Ignavibacteriaceae bacterium | reverse complement strand
CACTTGGGAGGCCGGTGGATTTGGTCTCTAAACGCGCACTCAGGTCGCTTATCAAAGAAGATGTACTCAGAAACGTCATGTATGTCTAAGCGAAACGTCAGACTTTATCTGGATGATATTAGGAACTCCCTTGAAAGGATTGAAGAATATACAAGAGGATTGACCTTTGAGGACTTCTCTAGCGGAAAACTATCGACGCAGTGGTACGAAAGCTTTCAGTCATCGGAGAAGCAGCGAAGAAAATACCGGAAGAAGTAAAGACTGAGAACGTCCATGTTCCGTGGCGCGAAGTAATCGGAATGCGGAATAAAATTATCCATGAGTATTTTGGCGTCGACGAAGAGATTCTATGGAAGACCATCAAGGAGGATCTTCCTGCCTTGGCTAAGGCAATTTCGAAATTAACCCTTTGAACGAGATGGGTCTGCTCAAAACGAAACAGAGCCTTCAAAAATACTGATCCACATTTCCTCAACATGACTTCGTACCCTTACCCATCGGCCCCCACCAACTGAAGAAGCTTGCCATTACTCCTTCATTCTCAAGCATCTGTTATCAATTGCAGAAAGCTCGTTTTTTGGTTATCATGTGGGCAGAATGCAGATGGCAGTAGGCAGAAAAGCAGGAGATGATGAAAAAAGGCATTGCGGAAGGCAAGCTCCAGGCGCTGTAATAGCCCCAAACTCGAAACTCGGGACTTTCAACTCGAAACTTTAACATGGCCATCCTCGGAATCGAAACATCCTGCGATGAGACCTCAGCGGCCGTGATTCGAGACGGCAAGCTGCTGTCGAACGTGACGACCTCGCAGCTCTTTCATTCGAAATACGGCGGCGTCGTGCCGGAGCTCGCTTCGCGCGCCCATCAGAGACTCATCGTGCCGATTGTCCAAGAAGCTCTGGAAAAAGCCGGAGTAAGCAAGCAGGAGCTGGATGCAGTCGCGGCTGTCTACGGGCCGGGATTGATAGGTGCGATTCTTGTTGGTTTGAGTTTCGGGAAGTCGATGGCGATGGGACTTGGCATTCCGTTCGTCGGCGTCAACCACATGGAGGCGCACATCTTTTCGAACCTGATCGAAGACCCCAAGCCTGATTTTCCGTTTATCAATCTCACTGTCTCAGGCGGACACACGCAGCTTGTGCTGGTCAACCAGCCGTTTGAATATAAAATGCTTGGCGAGACGAAGGACGACGCAGCGGGTGAAGCGTTCGATAAGGTTGCGAAGATGCTCGGCTTGGGATATCCCGGCGGACCGATGATTGACAAGCTTGCCACAGCAGGCAATCCAAAGTTTGTCGACTTCCCCCGCTCGTACTTGCAAGACGACTCGTTCGAATTCAGTTTCAGTGGACTCAAGACGTCCGTCCTTTACTATCTTCGCAAAATCGGTTTTGATCCGGCAGCGCAGAACGGCCAGCTTGCCCCGAACAGTAGCACTTCGGGGCTTGTTGCCGATCTCAGTGCAAGCTTCCAAGCAGCGGTGGTCGATGTTCTGATTCACAAGACGATCACGGCGGCGAGAAAATTCGGAGTCAAAGACGTTGCAATAGCAGGAGGAGTGGCGGCAAACAGCGAGCTTCGAAGTCGTCTCGCCGAGTTGGCACACGCGCATGGTCTCAGGATTTTTGTTCCGAAGTTTGAATATTGCACCGACAACGGCGCCATGATCGCGATGGTGGGATACAGAAAAATGTTGGAAGGAAAGACCTCAGATTTAGAATTAACGGCAGAACCGAATCTCGCACTACGCTAACAACCTTCGGAAGGTTTTCAGTGTGAACCGCATCAAATCAAAATTAGAAGAGCTTAAGCGCGCGGGGAAGAAAGCCCTCATCCCGTTCATCACGCCGGAGTTTCCCGTCCAAGGGGTGACGCTGCCGCTACTCCATGCGCTCGAACAATCCGGTGCCGACCTCATCGAGGTCGGCGTTCCGTTTTCCGACCCGCTCGCGGATGGAAAAACGATTCAACATTCTTCGGAGGTAGCCTTACAGCATGGCGTTACTATTCCGTTCATACTTGATTCTATCAGACAATTCCGCAAATCAAGCCAGCTTCCTGTTCTCTTGATGGGCTACATGAATCCCATGGTGCGCTATGGAGTCGAGAAGTTCGTTACCGATTCTTCTGAATCTGGAGTTGACGGGTTGATCATACCAGACCTCCCCCCTGAAGAGGCGACCGAAGTTATTTCTCAAAGCGCCGGGGCAAATCTCAGCAATGTGTTTCTCATTGCTCCAACCACATCGACTGAACGAATGAAGATCATCGATCGACTCTCCACAGATTGTTCCTATTGCGTCTCGGTCACCGGGGTCACCGGTGCTCGCTCAGAGCTTGGCGTAAACGGTTCTCTCGATTCGTTTCTGCAGCGGGTGAAACACAACACGAAGAAGCCCTTCGTTGTGGGCTTTGGGATTTCGAATGCTGAGCAGGTTCGGCGCGTCTGGAACGTCGCCGACGGTGTCGTTGTCGGTTCTGCGTTGCTACAATCAATTCAAGAGGCGAAATCAGTTGAGGAAACGGTTGATCGTGCTGCGAGGTTTTTGACTTCCCTTCGTTCATAATTTCGAGGAACGCTATGGACCCTCTTGCCGAGTGGCGAAAAAGAATCGATGAGATCGATGTTCAACTTGTAAGCCTCTTCAATACGAGAGCGCAGTATGTCGAGGAGATCGGCAAAGTGAAGCAGACGCTCGGCCTCGATGCGTATTCGCCCGAACGAGAAGAAGAAGTGATGAACAATGTCGTGACACAAAATGGCGGACCGCTTTCCCAAAACGCCATTCGTCGTCTCTTTGAACGCATTATCGACGAGTCGCGGGCCGTCGAGAGAATGGCCATGGTGAAGGCGAAGAAAGGATCATGAGGGAAAAGAGAGAATCCCGGCTTCTCTCATGAAATGACTCAGGAATACGTTGGAGCTCTCCCGGCAAGAAGATATGGACACTCAAGCAGAGAATCCCCAGAAACCATCCCGTCGATTTCTCTGGATCGTTCTGCCTCCGGTGGTGTTCGTCGTACTCATTCTGTTGGCGGGTGCGTGGCTTTTCTGGTGGCCGAATCGGTCCGGCGCACCGGAGAAAGTTATAACCGTTCTGCGTGGCGAGCGATTCCGGACTGTGGTCGATTCATTGGAAGCGGGCGGCGTGGTCAGCAACCGAGGCTCGTTTGAGCTGGCAGCGAGGATTCTCGGCGTACACACGTCAATCAAATTCGGCAAATACCGTTTCAAGAGCGGGATGTCGAATCTTGCTCTCCTGCGCGATCTGAGCGAGGGCCTTTCCAATTTTCCGATTCCGGTTCGGATTCCGGAGGGAGCTCGGCTGAACAAAATGGCTCAACGGTTCAGCGAAGCGCTGGGAGTCGACAGCACGACGTTGATCAGGCTCGCCTACAATGAAGATTTCATCAAAGACCTCGGGGTTGACGCTCCATCGTTGGAGGGTTATCTTCTTCCGAACACCTATAACTTTCGATGGCAAACGGAAGAAACGAATCTCATCCGGTCGCTCGTTAAAGCGCTGCAAGACTTCTATGTCGATAGCCTTCGGGTCCGGCAGGAACAGCTTCGCATGACGTTTCACGAGGTGGTCACACTTGCTTCCATTGTTGAAGGAGAAACGTCGCTCGACGGAGAGCGAAACACGATCGCAGGAGTCTACCTCAACCGGTTGAAGATGGGGATGATGCTTCAAGCCGACGCGACGATACAGTACGTTCTTCCCGATGGGCCGCGGAGGCTCCTGTACTCGGACCTCAACGTTGATTCTCCCTACAATACCTACCGTCGTACCGGATTGCCGCCGGGCCCCGTCAACAATCCGGGTCGGCAATCTATTCTCGCGGTCTTGTACCCGGAGAAGCATCAGTATCTGTATTTTGTTGCTGATGGAACAGGAGGGCATAAATTTTCGAAAACGTTTTCCGAGCATCAACGGGCGGTGCAGCAATGGCGACGCATCCGTAAGGAAATGCAGTCAAGGAACACGAATGCGGGAGGATAATATCACCCATCTACTGCCGGTTCTAAAAATTAATCTGGTATTCTTGCGCAAAAAGGACTCGACCCCCTGCGTCACGACTAATCGTGACGCGAGGCTGTCCAAAATGTAGGGCGAAATGCCATTTCGCCCACGTTGGGGTA
>CAYJSZ010000172.1:0-4154 GCA_964372545.1 uncultured Ignavibacteriaceae bacterium | reverse complement strand
CACATGTAGTTACGATATCCAAAACACAACCCTATTTAGTGGAAACGGCACTAGCGAAGGTCGGGAGCTTAGTCCCGCTTTCTGGATTCCGCTGAAGCGGCGGGATTCTGAGAAGCGGAACTCCCTCCCAGCGTCTGAGGAGAGGTGGAGCCCATCGCTGTGTTGCAATTCATTCCCAGCACCTGTCACGGTGTGGACCGTGACAGCCATGTAAACACCAGATCATGTTGGTATACGTATCTGCGAGCATCCGCGTCAATCTGCGAGAATCAGCGTCGAGTGTTGCAATTCATTGCAAAATGCCCTATACTTCGTACCGTTGTGATAACTGCAGAGTTGTGCAATGAAAAAACCCTCGAAACAATCATCGTCAAACGGCACGAAGAGCGCGAAACAACAGATCAAACGGCTACAGTCGCTCGTTCACGCTTCGCAACTCCTCAACTCCACACTCGACCTTGACAAGCTGCTCAAGATCATTCTCGACCTTACGATCCAAAACCTCAACGCCGCCCGCGGCACGATTTATCTGATCGACCACGAACGGAATGAACTATGGTCGAAGGTGTTGAAAGGCAAGGAGATTGTCGAAATCAGGCTGCCGGTGGGAACGGGCATTGCGGGGCACGTCGGAAAGAGCGGGAAGACAGTCAACATCGAAGATGCCTGGAAGGACAAGCGGTTTTATTCCGGCTTCGATGTGAAGTCCGGCTTTAAGACGAAAAGTATGCTCTGTATGCCGATGACGAACCGACAGGGAAAGATCATCGGCGTGTTTCAGGTGTTGAACAAGAACAAAGGGGTCTTCGATAAGAAGGATGAGAAGTTCCTGGATGCCTTCTCCGACCACGCGGCGCTCGCGATCGAAAACGCCATGCTGCACCAGGCCATTGTGGAAAAGGAGCGGGTGGAGAAGGAGATTGAAATTGCCGGCGAAATCCAACGGCATCTGCTTCCGAAAGAGCTTCCGGCACTGCCGCAATACCAGATCGACGCAGCCGCCATCCCGTGTAAGACCGTCGGCGGTGATTACTTCAATATCATCCGGATCGACGACGACCGTTGGCTGTTTGTCATCGCGGACGTCTCCGGCAAAGGTGTGCCCGCCGCGCTTCTCGTTTCGACGTTACACGCCTCGCTGCACGCCTATCTGCAGACGGGTTCCGAGCTGGCCGAGCTTTCCAAAAAGCTCAACGGGATGGTATACCGGAACACTTCACCGGAACGCTACATTACCTTCTTTTGCGCGATCCTGGACACCAGGAACAACACGCTGACCTACGTGAATGCCGGCCACAATTTTCCGTATTGTATGAAGAAAGAAAATGGATCGGTTGAAACGCTGTCGGTGGGCGGTCTTCCCCTGGGAATGTTTGAGCTTGCGGAGTATCAAGCGGCAACAGTGGGGTTGCAGGAAAACGAAACGGTTGTCTTCTATACCGATGGCGTGACCGAAGCAATGGATAAAGCGCAGAATGAATACAGCGAAGAGCGTCTGATGAAAGTCATTACAAGCAGGGCGCTTCTCAGCGCACCGGAGCTGAAACAAGAGATCCTCTCCGATGTCCAGCGTTTCACCGGTTCCGAGCCACAATCCGACGACCTCACGCTCATGGTTCTCAAGCGCACTTCCAGTTAAGAACTGATCTTACGCAAATGACTTCTAGACTCCCGAAGTTTCAAAAACTTCGGGAGTCTTCAAAAAGGGATTGATGGCGACTCTCTGTACCAAATGATGAGCGAGGAATAGAATTTTCAAACGGCAACAAGGTATGATTCGTGCCCTTCGTGGATTCCTTGAATGGATACTTGTACTCTCATCTGATGGACATGCTGAGTGCCATTTGCGTAACATCAGCGGTCATGAATCCGGGATTCACCACCCCGGATGAAAATATAGCTATTTTCATAGCAGTTCCTAAGTTGAAGTATGAGCGAGGAAAGGAACCTCCCCCGATCCCGCTTCGCAGGGTCAAGAGGCTGTCCAAAAAGTACTTTTAACCATTACGTTGTGTTCATGAGAAATCAAAAATCGACCATTTTCATACCCCAACGTGGGCGAAATGGCATTCCCGCCTGCCCCAAAGCCTCAAGGACGGCGGGCAGGTCGCCCTACATTTTGGACAGCCTCAAAGTCCAAGAACTGGGCTTTGTCCCCTTTACCAAGGGGGACGCGACTCGTCGTTTGAGTCGCAGGGGGTTACAAACATCTTGCAGAAAACAGAAGATTATTTTTTTGAACTGACACTAGCTCTTCGTTGGTATTCCCGTGTTGTTCCCTCAACTATTTCCGGTAATTCCTTTCTACTGCCACAAGGGATCTTAAACCTCGATCGTTGGATGATTGTCCAATAATTGCAACACAGAACGACTGAATGACCGCACGCAGCGACGACGAGTTAATCCAACGTTTCCAACAAGGGGAAGAAATATCGTTCAACGAGTTGGTTCTCCGATACCAGGAAAAGATTTATTGGGTGGCGCGTCGTTTTACCAATGACCATGACAGTGCCGATGAAATCGTGCAGGAGGTATTCTGTAAGGTGTACGAATCGCTGCGGGAGTTTCGGGGAGAATCGGGGTTCTATACATGGCTGTACAGAATAACGGTGAATGCCTCCCTGAATGCGCTTCGGCGGCAGCGGGTGAGAAAGTTTTTCCGGATCGATGAGCTGTTGGAGCAGCAGGATTTCGGAAGTGAATCGCCTGACGAACTCGTCGAGCGCGACGAACAACGGTCGCTGATCCAGACCGCGATTGAACAGCTACCCGAGAAGCAGAAAGCCGTCTTTGTTCTGCGGTACTATGATGAAATGCCGTACGAAGAAATTGCCAAGGTCTTAAAGACATCAGTCGGCGGATTGAAGGCAAATTATTTTCACGCTGTCAAAAAAATAGGAGCATATCTCAGACGTGCGCACGAATCACGTTAAATCGTTGTTGCCGGACTTCCTGCACGGCAACGTTGACGAATCGCTCAGGAAGAGCATTGAGTCACACCTCCTCGAATGTTCCGACTGCGGGCATGAAGCTGAGGATCTGAAGAACACGTTGAGCGCTCTACAAGAAGAAGCGCCTGAAGCTGTTCCATCTCGTTATTTTGCCACGGTCGTTCCGCGGGTCAGGGAACGACTGGAGAGGCATGAACGAGCATCGTGGTTTCAGAACCCCATCTTCACGCGTGTGGCAGTGCCGTTTGTCGCCGCCGGTCTCGTGTTAGCGCTGCTTCTCCAGATGCCGTTTGATGCGCACGACGGAACAGGCCGGTCATATGCGGGCGGCACAGAAGCATTCGAGCCTGAAGAGGTTGTTGACATGCTAACGCAACAAGGCGAGCTTCAGCCATTGGCAACGATCGCCGCTCAAGAAATTACAGAGGCAACGTTTGCGGGCAAAGCCTTCGAGCGACGGATGGCGGAGAAGTTCCTTGCGAATGGCACCGCATTCGGGTTTGATGATCTGTCGGGAATTTCCACAGACCAACTGCTTAACAGTCTCGACGAGAAGGAAGTGGATACGTTACTCCGGAAGTTGGGAGAAAGGATAACCCTATGAACAATAAAGTCAGAATGATGCTCCTCCTCGGTAGTCTTGTTCTCCTGGCAGTTGCACTTGCTTTCGCGCAGGATGACCCGCCCGGCCCGCCAATGCAAGGCCCCGGAGCGCAGCGAGTCGAGCAATGGAAAAAAGTACGCTTGATGGAAATCCTGAAGTTAGACGATGAGACGGCGATCCGTTTCTTCAATCGTTACAACAAGCATCAGGAGGACTTGCGAGACGTTCAGCGGCAGCGGGAGGAAACGCTGCGGCGTCTCGAATCGCTTCGCCGCTCCAATGCAGCGGATGCCGACATTGACAAAGCGATTCAGGATCTGCGTTCCGTGGAGGGGAAAATTCTCGAAACACGCGATCGGTTCTGGAAAGAACTACGAACTGTTTTGAACACGAAGCAGTTCGCCGATTACGTATTCTTCGAGAGTACCTTCAACCGGCAGCTGCGGGAGTTGACGCGCGATATGATGCAAGAACGGATGCAGCGAAGACTTCGGTAAGAACTGCTAATGAACCTTACGGTTCCTTTGCTTCAAGAGCTTCACACCTAGTGCCGTTCCCAAAAAGTAATCTTGTAGTTTTAACTTGACAGCTACTGACGG
>CAYJSZ010000171.1:0-4199 GCA_964372545.1 uncultured Ignavibacteriaceae bacterium | reverse complement strand
TCCGGGGAATAACCTTTGAAGAAGTCGGACTTTTCATATGAAAAAAAATCTCGCCTTGTTCAGCGGGATTTTTGTTAAACGATTCGTCGAAGCATTATTTCAGTCTTTTCAAGTTGATCACCAGCTCCACAGTGGAACCTTCTTTCCCAAAGTTGTATTCCACCGCATCCGTTAATTCCCGCATGAGAAATACGCCGCGGCCGGTGGTCTTCATGAGATTCTTGTCGTCGAGCGGGTTGGGTAGATGGTACGGGTCAAATCCTGCGCCCTGATCTTTCACTCGCACCCTCAACGATTCATTCTTCCTAAACAGAATGGAAATGAAGACAATCTTGCGGGGATCGGACTTGTTCCCGTGCATGATGGCGTTGTTCACCGCCTCTGTTGAGGCTACCAGTAAACGGTAGAATGTCCCGTCATCGAGCCTTGCCACTTTGTTTACCCTGTCGAGAAATTCTTCGACATGAACGACCTCCTTTGGGTCGCTCATACACTCCATCTCAAATTTCTTCACTTCATCTTTAGGCTTTTTTTTCTTTTTCAACCGATCCCCCATTTAGAGTGCAAGAATCAGCTTTACGTCCAAATTTGAAATTGTGCGAATCGCCTTTCCGTCTTCTTCCTGCTGCTCTCGCCAGCCCTGAATGCTCAGCCGATGTGATGCCGGCGCTTCCCACTGCAGCATCGCCGTCGGTCCACCCGTCTGCAGCCGACGCTCAAAGACCCTCTCCCCCGACACATACTTGTAGCGATCCTGACCGAAGTACCTATAGCCGACCGCCATCAGGAGACGGTCGCCAAGGCGGACCGTGAGTTGCGGCCAGTACGTCTGTTCGACAAAATAGTTCTGCGGACGCTCTTTGAATTCTTTCCACCGAAGAATACCCCGCTCATAGATCCGCAGTGTACCGACGAACGCAAGTCCCAGAGTCTCCGATGCCTGAAGTGTCGTAGAATCAGACCATGAAGCCTGCCGTAGCGAAAAGCTTTGCACCAGCGCGACCTGATCTTCAAAATCATAGACCGTGTAGTTTGCCAGTACTTCTGCTGTATTGACCGTCTTCAACCACGCTGCGGGCGTGTACTCCACCTTCGGCGAGAATCGAATGACCCGATTCCAGTTGTTGTTGGCGCTTTGGAGACGGTGGAGGTACACCAGGTGGTTGAGCACCGCATCCGCAGAGAGCGTCACACGCAGGTACCGACTTGCGGTGTGAGTTTCTTCGATGCCGAACGTGAGCAGCAGCTCATCCCGGTCGTCCCTGTTGAGCGTGTCCGGCGTATCGTACCGTAAGATACTGGCTGATCCGACAAGATTCAACTGGTCGCGGGAGGAAATATCCACTTTTTGCTGCGAACGAAGGATGGTCTGTCGGGAAACATTACCCAGTCGCCGGGCGCCGCTTTCCTGTCGCTGCACCAGCGTAAGAGGCGCGCCTGCATCAATGACTTCGTGTCGTTCCTCTCGCTCCCGGTAGATGATCTCGAATTGTCCTTGAACACGCTCGAGTATCCGATAGGCGACATCCAACGAGCCGAATAGCTGCGATTCGTGAACACGGGTATCCAACACTGCACCGGCCGTCGTTGAAAAATCCTTGTAGCGAAAGCCACGGTCGATGGTCCGATTGCTGACACCGCCCCGGAGCGTCAAGAGGACGTTGTCAGAAGTTCGGTAGCTTAAACGATTTTCGACGTCGAGGAGCTGCGCTTCGCGACGGAAGATATTGCTCTGCACGTTGAACTGTTTCTGGACGCCGGAATCGGCCGCGGTGTAGAATTCCCGCCGCTGGTTGCTGAACCTGACCGAGAGAGAATTCTGAGCATCGGTACCAAAATCCCGACCGAGGTTGACCACGAGGCTGTCATCGCGCTGCCGGCGGGGTGTCAGGAACGACTGCGCGGTTTTTGCCAGCAGGTCGGTTCGGAAGTCTTCCATCCGTACATCCTTTCCTCGCATCTGCACGAGATAGGAAAATCCGCCATCGCGTTCGTCGCCCTGGGCATTGTACTCGTAACCGCCGAACGCACCGATTGCCAGCCGATGCGGCCGACCATACTCCGCGCCGACCAAAGCCTGATGCTGAGCGAGCTGACTGAGGTCCACCAGCTTGTTATCCGCCAGAACGTTGGTAGCGATACGCGTTTGCAGTCTCCATAGTTCCGACAGTGAAGCGGCTGCATGGAGTGTCGCGTTGTATTCGTCCTGAATGGACTTCTGATCCGAGCGAATGAGTCGCGATCGAACGCTTTGAATGGTGTTGAATGAAACGCCGCCCGATGTTCCGCCATAGACAAGCTTGCCGTTCCACAGGAACGTGTTCAACACTCGCTCGAACCCGAGCGATGTGAGCTTCAGACTATCGCCCGCGGACCGTGGAACCGGACGCAACGGCTCTTGACCGTAGAGACCGACCCCCAGCAACGCAAGACCGGGGAATCCCCATAGCCAGTATTTCTTCACGTCCATACCCGTTCGTGAAAGAGTTTGAGAAAGCGCTCGCGGTCGATTTTCAATGCAACCCGTACTAAGGGCAGATCCCTCGCTGGATTCTTTCGGAAGTCCGCCACCGTCATCCCCCTCGTCCATTCGCCCTTTGTTTCAACGTCGACGTGGACCGTGCGAGTCTGAACGAGAGAGCTATCGAGAGCTGCCGCCACAGTGATCGGGTCGTGAAGATAACCTCCGTTGAACCCTTCCGTCTTCCGATGATAGTGCATGTAAAATTTTGTAAAGCGGAGAATGGTCTTTGCCAGACGGCTTGCACGACGCTTTGCGCGATACTCCAGCTCGTGTCGCATCAGGACGATTTGTTCGGTGAGGTCAAGCGGAACGATCGTTACCGGAAGTCCGGAATTCAAAACGACGTGCGCGGCGTCGGGGTCCACGTAGTAATTGAACTCCGCCACCGGACCGGTATTGCCCGGAACGCGAAACGCTCCACCCATGCTGATCAGAGATCGGATCCCACGGACCGGCGCCGGGTTCTTTCGCAGCGCACGCGCAATATTCGTCAACGGGCCAAGGGCGATAATTGTCAGTTTGTTGCGATATTTTCTGCACTGCTCAATGATGAGGTCCTCTGCCTTGCTTCCCGACGGCTTTGAATCCGGCCCGTGCGGATTGATATTCCCCAAACCGTCCCTCCCATGAACCTCGGGTGCGGTGACTAATCTCTTTTTCAACGGCTTCGCAGCGCCCTGGGCTACGGGAACACTCCCTTTCTCCTGAAGAAGCTCTAAGAGATAGAGAACGTTGCGCGTACAGTGTTGAACCTCGGCGTTGCCCGCGACCGTTGTAATTGCTTTAACGGAAAGTTCGGGCGACCGTAGGGCGAAGATGAGAGCCAGCGCATCATCGACTCCTGTATCGGTATCAATCAGAACGGGGCGGGGCATAGACTATTGTAGAAAAATATCCTGTGCTTTGTACTGTGGTGAGAATCCGAAAGCGCGTTTTGCTTTTGTGCTACTGATCAACGAGTGGTCGCCGCGGAAGTTCTCAGCGATGTCGGTCGTTTCCAGGAAGAACTCTTTGAGCAGCGATCGGCTTTCCTTTCCCGTCCAGTTTTGATCTGCGCAAATGAAATAAACGTCGTGCGCAGGCAGGTGATTTGCTTCAACGACCGACTTCACGGCTTGAGCGACATCGTTCACGTGGATGAACGCCCAGAGATTCTTGCACCAGTTGCGATATTCTACCATAAGCTGCTTGTAGAAATTCTTCTCCTCCGGAACCCAGATCCACGGCGCTCGCAAACAGATCGTCTGCATGCCGGTTTTCCGGGAATACCCCGAACAGAGAAGCTCAGCCGATAGCTTGCTCAAGCCGTACGCATCCTGAGGACGCAACGGATGTTCTTCGTCGATGGGAACGTAAACCGGCCACATTCTCGTCGTGGAAAACGCAAAGCCGAGTGTCGACTCGCTGGACATGAATATGAATTTCTTGACTCTATTGTTCGCCGATGCTTCGAGAACATTAAAGGTTCCCAGTGTATTCACTCGAAAGACTTTCTCCGCCGGCTCATTCAATGGGTGTGGAATGCCTGCAAGGTGAACGACAGCATCATAGCCTTCGATCGTTTTCATAAGCGCGGCAAGGTCAAGGACATCAACCATATGCCAGCGAATGTCCAACCGGTGCAATGGCTTGAGATCGAGCACTTCGACCGTATGTTGCCGGGCAAGCTCATCAA
>CAYJSZ010000170.1:0-4215 GCA_964372545.1 uncultured Ignavibacteriaceae bacterium | reverse complement strand
AAATCCGAAATCGAATTGTGGATTGCAGATTGAGCAGCGGCTCAAAACTTGAAACCTGAAACTCTTCAATGAATAAACCCAGACTTTATTTCGCCCTTTCAAGCATTGTCTTTCTTGTTGTTCTTGCCATCTCTCCATTCAAAGATTTCTTCCGCGAATGGAAGTGGTATCAGTACGAATACAACGATCTCATCAAAGAGCTGCCTCAACGTATCAAGCCAGCGGAGATCGGTATCAAACAAATCTGGGTGCAGAAACTCGACCGCATCGACCGGTGCACCACGTGTCATCTAGGCTTAAAAGAACCAGCGCTGCGAGAAGTCGTGCAGCCTTTCCGAGCCCATCCAAAGATCTATCACGATGTTGAGGACTTAGGCTGCACAACCTGTCACGAAGGCCAAGGCCCTGCAACGACGTACGAAGAATCAGTCGGGAAAGTGAAATACTGGGACCGGCCGGTATTCCCCAGACAATTCATGGAGGCATCCTGCGCCAAGTGCCACAAAGAAAAAGAGGTTCCACAAGCGCCCATCCTTTCCTTGGGCCGAAAGCTGATTGAAGAATCCAATTGCGTTGCGTGCCACAAAATGGATGGCTACCGGAAGCAATGGGCGCCCAGTCTCGACGGCATCGGGTCAAAGGTCAACCGCACATGGCTTGTCGGTTGGTTGAAAAAACCAAAGGAGTATTTCTCCGAGACAAAGATGCCGAATTTCCTCCTCACGGATGAAGACATCAACGACCTTGCTGATTTTTTGATGGCATCCAAAACGTTTCCCCATGATGTAGAATTGGAACCGCTGCCTAAAGTGCTTACCATTGCAAACGAGGCACAGCGAGAAAAACTCGTTGAATTAGGCTCCACACGCTTCCGCGAGGCACGCTGCATCAGTTGCCATCCCGTCAGCGGCAAAGGCGGATATGTCGCGACTGATTTGGGCAAGGTCGCAAGCAAAACAAGCGCATTGTGGCTTTACAACTATATCAAGAACCCCAAACGACTCCAGCCCGGTGTAGAAATGCCAAGGTACCGTTTCAATGAAACAGAACTTGTAGCCATCGTTGCCTACATTCAAAGTGAGTTTGTCGATTATGAAATGGGATCTGCAGAAGGGAAAACGCCGCACTTACCCGATCCCGCGTACTATGAAAAGGGCCTGGGCTTGTTCAAGAAATACAACTGCAGCGGATGTCACGAACTTGGTGGGATGAAAAAAGCAGAAGAAATGGGTCCCGAACTTACATACATCGGAAGCAAGAAGTTGTATGAGATCGACTTTGGTAAATCGGCAGTCGAGCAGTCGCTAACGAGCTATCTTTTTACAAAACTGAAAGCTCCTCGCGTGTTCTCATCTGTCATGAAAATGCCAAGCTATGAGTTCGCCGACGAGGAGGCTCAGGCCGTTACCGTTGCGCTGCTCGGAAACACAAACGATCCCATTCCTGAGGAGTTGAAAATTCGACCGCAACCACAAAGCACATACACACCGCAAGGTGAATTCGGAAAGTTAGCAGAGGACTTGGCTTGTTTCGGCTGCCACACAATGTTTGGTCGGGGACGATTAGTTGCGACAGACCTGACGCTTGAGGCAAGTCAGGCACGACGAAAATGGATGGAGCAATACTTCAAGATTCCTTACTCGCTCCGACCGATCTTGACTGAACGGATGCCAAACCTGTTCTTGTCCGAGGCGGAAATCAGAGTGTTAGTTGATTATATGGAGAAAGTTTTCATCGCTGATAGCCTGGAACGCGAGATCAAGAGTACCGACTCGAAAATCGCAAAGGGAAGAATTCTCTACTACGAAAAATATGGTTGTCAGGCATGTCATCAGATCAATCTCAAAGGAGGATATGTTGGGCCTGCACTGGATAAAGTCGGATTGCGGCTGATGCCGGGATGGGTCTTCCATTGGCTGAAGAATCCGCAGGCATTCAAGCCGGAATCGATCGAGCCAAACAACAATCTGTCAGACGATGATGCTGAAGCGCTGACAGCTTTTTTGATGAGCCTGAAATAGGAAATTACGCTAACTCCTAAAATCACTATTCGATTGATGAAAAAAAACCTAGAAATCGTTGTCATGAACAAGATATATCTTGTAGCTGTGTCCTTGCTAGTACTGTTCTTGAGTTGTTCAGAAAGGACATCCGACACGAAAGGCAAGCAGTCCACAAAGGACACGACTCGCATTGCAAGCGAATCTCCCGAAGCTATGAAATCACGATTCCTTTCGTATGAGCAGCGGCAGGGGCGTCATCTGTACATGAAATACTGTGTAGTTTGTCATGGAGAGGAAGGTAAGGGGGATGGTTTCAACGCATTTAACCTGGACACTAAGCCGAGAGATCTTACTGACGCAAAGTATATGAACGCTCTAAGCGATACGCGAATCATTGAAACAATAAGTCAAGGGGGAAGGGGCGTTAACAAGTCATTGCTCATGCCCACCTGGGGGGGAAGAGTAAGCAAGAGCGAACAGGAGTACATCATCGCATATGTCCGCCATTTTGCCCAATCGAGTCAGTGAAAGTCTCCTGCGAGTTGAGGCTCTACCATCCCACCAACTCGCGAGAGGCTCCTCATCGCTTTTGTGGGCATTTCGGCCGCGCCTCTGGGCTCTGTGGCTGAATTGTACAGCATGGAGGTTCATACATGGTTGAAATACTGATTTCTCTTCTCTGTTTCCTTGCGCAAGTGCAGCCCGTGGCTCCCCTCGCGCACGAAGTCGATCCCGTCCTCGTCTGGCTCCAGCGTCTCTCTGTCGGCTCGGCGGTTGCCGGCACTGTGCTGGTGCTTTTTCTCATTGTTGCCCAGCGACGTCTGGCGGAAAGCTTCCTCAAGTGGATTTGCGTGGGCACGTTGGTGCTTCTCCCCGTGCTTGTCATCTCCATGGGAAACATCATTGGCTTGCAGCACGCGAAGAAAGTGGAGTTTTGCCAGTCCTGTCACCTCACCATGGGGCATTTCATCAAGGACATGCAGGATCCCAGCAGTCAAACTCTGGCGGCGCTGCACTATCGCCACCGCTGGAGCCCGGACGACCAGTGCTACGCCTGCCATGCTTCCTACGGCCTCTTCGGTGACATCCAGGCCAAGCGCAAGGGAGTGGAAGACTTTTTCAAGTACTACACTCGCACCTATAACTTCCCGGTACGAATGCATACACCCTATGTCAACGCCGATTGTCTGAAGTGCCATGAGCGCACGCCCAAGTTTGTCGACTCCGAGACCCACCGAGAGTCCTTGATCGAGATTCGCAGCGGGGACCTTCGCTGCATCGACTGTCATGGTCCTGCCCACGCCGAACAGGTGACCCCATGAGGATTCTCTCTCTCGGTAAGAAGCCCTTTGTTACCAGCCCTTGGCTGCGTGTCTGCCAGGGTTCGACGCTGGCGGGTTTTCTCCTTACCCTGAACTTGATGTCGCATACGACGGGCCTCAGCTTCGCGCTCTTCATCATGATTGGGGTTCCCTTGCTCCTGCTCTCCGCGTCTATCACGGTGGCGCTGCTCATCCACGACCTGCGCAAGCGTTACAGCTTGTTTGACCTCGAGCAGTATGAACCCGGCGAGGTGATCTTTCAGGAGGGCGATCTTGCCGACCGGGTTTACTTTATCGTGAAAGGCACGGTGGAGGTTGTCCGAACTCTGGAGGGGAAGGAAATCGTTCTAGCTCGACTGGGGCCGGAAGATTTCTTTGGCGAGATGGCTTTCTTCGCGAGCGACGGTCGACGCACTGCCACCGTCCGTACCTCCACCCTGGTTGAACTGCAGGTGTTGGGCAAAGAGAACTTTACTCGCTTGATGCAAGCGATCCCGGTTGCGCGTAAAGAGTTCTCGGCCAAGGCAATTGAGCGATTGAGGGAACGCGACCGTTGAGGAAGCCTTCCAACTGCTGGCCGCGGGCGAGGCTCGAAAGTGTCTAAGAGGTTGTGTCATGCCGATGTTGTCCAATAAGTTCTTTACGAGTGTCATAATGGAGTGAAGCATCGTCGTGGAGGCGTAGAGATCCAGCAATCGAGTCAGTGAAAGTCTCTTGCCAGTTGACACTCTACCATCCCTCCAACGCCTGCCTGCACGGCAGGCAGGCCAACCTTCTGATTAAAATGGGCTTTGCTGAATTGACTCGCTTAACACATGGCGCGTACCGCATTGACGAGCAGCCCATTGCCCTTCAAGTGCATGACCATAGATTAAGACAGAGTCATAGTA
>CAYJSZ010000169.1:0-4225 GCA_964372545.1 uncultured Ignavibacteriaceae bacterium | reverse complement strand
TTCGTTCCCCTCGATCAGCCGGAAATCTTCCGGATGACCGGCAACGCTCTCGACCCGATGTTGGTCGCCCACTATCGTGACCGACCGACGGGTGCCGAGGCCTGGCTGGTTGTCGATACGTTCCTCCACGGCGTTGCCGGCGGTGGTATCCGCATGGCTCCAGATGTGACCGAGACCCTGATGAAACATCTCGCGGCCACGATGTCCATTAAGCTCGCCATTCTTCAGCCGCCGTGCGGAGGCGCGAAGTGCGGAATCCGGTACGATCCCAGGTCTCCCGACAGCAAGGACGTACTCAGCCGCGTCGTGAAGGCATTCGCTCCATTTCTCCGAACGTGTTGGGTCACGGGCTCCGACCTCGGCACAGACTGGCATGATGTGGTGGACGCGTGCCGCGAGCAGGCGGGTATTCCCCACCCGCAATTTGCGTTGATGAAAGCATACGGCGGTCAACACCGGTATGCGGTCGAGGAAGGCATTCAGCGATTGACACGGGGAACGTCGCTGGCGATCGACGAATCGATCGGCCTTCGCATGAGCGATGCCGTTACGGGGTGGACAGTCTGCATCGCAACGGAAGAAGCGCTTGCCGTTGCGGGAGAATCCTTAACGGGAAAACGTATTGCTCTCCAGGGCTTTGGCGCCGTTGGGGGAAGTGCCGCGAAATTTCTGGCGGAGCGAGGAGCCGTTGTGTCGGCAGTTTCCGATGAAGCCGGCGCCATCATCGCCCGTTCCGACAAGGGTCTCGACGTAGAGGAATTGTTGAAACTCCGAGTACCGCCGGGGCGCAAGGTGGTGAGCCGTGAGCAGCTTCACGCTGCGCCGCAACAGTACGAATTCGACGGCCGGGATGAAGTCCTCTACCTGCCGGTCGATGTCCTGATCCCCGCCGCCGGATCGCATATCGCCTGCGACATATCCCGTGTGCAAGCACGGTTTATCGTGGAAGCCGCGAACGACCCGTTTACCGTTGAAGAGGAAGCGTCGCTGCACCGCCGGGGCGTTACGGTTGTGCCGGATGCCATTGCAAACTCCGGCAGCGCAGCGTTGTACGGCTTGCTGGTGTCGGGCCATGTTCCCATCACCAACGATGCGCTGCTCAAGTTCCTGAGCAACCAGGTACGAACAATGACAAGGACGGTCCTTGCGAAAACATCGGTCGCACCTCGGACTGTGCTGGAAGAGGTTGCCCACGCGCGGATTCGCACGCACATCAAAGCGGGACACGCTTCTGTGCCGAACGAGCTGCGGGCGGAGGACATTCGCAACATGAATTCTGACGAACTCGACATTCACTACCGTCCTTCGAACCCTTACGCCGACGTACAAGTAAGCGACGTCCATTAAGAACTAACCGTAATCGTGAACAGACCCAACGACAGACTCCGCGGCTCCATAGTGCCTTTGGTGACACCGTTCCGCAACGGCAAGGTGGATGAGGCCGCACTCGCCTCATTAATAGAGTGGCAGATCGCAAGCGGAAGCCACGGCATCTCGGTCACCGGTACGACGGGCGAACCGACCGCGCTGACGCGAGAAGAGCGAGAGCGAGTGATTCAGCATGCCGCTTCGGTCGTTAACAAACGCGTTCCGTTCGTCGCGGGAACCGGTTCGAATAATTTTGAAGAGACGCTGCACTACTCGCGCTTTGCACAGAAGGCGGGTGCCGATGCCGTGCTGCTGATTACGCCGTACTATGTCCGGCCGAGTCAGGAGGGACTGTATCAACACTTCAAGTCGGTTGCCGAGGCCGTCGATATCCCCGTCATCCTCTACAATATCCCCGGCCGCTCCGCCATCAATCTTGAAATCGATACCGTCGCTCGGTTGCGGGAGAGCTGCAAGAACATCATCGGCATCAAAGAGGCGAATCACGACTTCTCGCACATCACACGACTACTTGGGAAGCTCGGTCGCGATTTTCTTGTGTACTCGGGTATTGAACTCCTCTGCTTCCCTGTGCTTGCCATTGGAGGAGCGGGCTACGTCAGCGCGACAGGGAATCTCATGCCAAAGGAAGTTGCTCGTCTTTACGACTTAGTGGCAGCAGACAAGTGGCGAGAGGCTCAGGATTTGCACTATCACTTGATGCCGCTGAACGATGCGGTGTTCATTGAGATCAACCCCGTGCCGGTGAAAACAGCGTTGGGGATGATGGGGAAGATTTCACCGGAGGTTCGTCTTCCGCTTGCTCCACTCTTAGAGGACAATGAGAAAAAACTGCGCACAATTCTTGTTCAGTACGGATTAGTTCAAGCATAGATAGTTACGCGACTTAACCTCTCATGCGCGCAAACCACAAACCCGCAACCAAGTACGTGTCCGTCAACGGCATCAAGCTCGCCTATCACGATTGGCCGGGTGAACGCGGTCCGCTCGTCTGCATCCCGAGCATCACGGGACACAAGGGAACATTTACCGCTCTCGCTAAGCGACTTTCTCCGCAATACCGTGTTTTTGCGCTCGATTTACGCGGCCGTTGCGACAGCGACAAACCGAGCGACGGCTACGGCTTCGCTTACCACGCACGCGATATTATTGCCTTCGCCGACGCGTTGGGTCTGGAGCGATTTGTTCTCGTGGGACATTCGTTCGGCGCCACCACCAGTGTCTACACGACTTCCCTCCAGCCCGAACGGGTACAAGCGCTCGTTCTCATGGACGGCGGCGCTGACCCGAAATCGGAAACACTGAAGGCAATGTATCCGACGATCAAGCGGCTCAGCAAAATATATATCTCGATGGACGAGTATCTTGCCGTTCAGCGCAACGTTGTGTACCATAAGCCGTGGACGCCTGCTTTGGAGCGCTATCTGACTGAAGATATGGAGATGCTTGAGGATGGTTCAGCTCGTTCGAAGTCATCTGCCACCGGTATTGAGCGGGATATGGATATGCATTTCTGGGACAACGTCTGGTTTCATCTGCCGCACTTACGATGTCCCGTGTTGTATCTCCGGCCAACAGAAGGATTGTTGGGCGCAACCGGTCATGTGCATAGCGATCAAGAAGCGTCGAAGCTTGCCAGCCTTATTCCGGATTGCCGATACGAGAGAGTTGCCGGCGGGAATCACTACACGTTTCTGATTCAGGACAATCCGCCGGTGTTGCCGTCGGTCGAAAAGTTCTTGAAAGAAGTCGCAACAGAATCTCCAGTGGCGAAATCATCATGAGGCTTGTGCGGTTTGCAGTATCGGAGCGTGTTCACGAAGGAACGGTTCGTAGCGACGGCCAGCTCGTAGCGACCGACGGAACTGTGTACGCGCCGGAAGAGATTGTTTGGCTGCCGCCGGTGGTTCCGTCCAAAGCGATTGGCCTGGCACTCAACTTCGCCGACCACGCGGAAGAGCTGCAGATGAAATCTCCGGAAGACCCCGCGCTCTTCTTCAAGCCGCCAAGCTCCCTCATCGGCCATGGGGTGCCTGTGGTGTACCCGACCGGCGCTGAATACATGCACTACGAGGTCGAGCTTGTGGTTGTGATCGGCGAGCGATGCAGACGAGTGAAAGCGGAACATGCTCACAAAGTTATCAAGGGTTATACGATTGGCAACGACGTAACGGTGCGGGACTTCGTCAAGAACTTCTATCGCCCGCCGGTGCGCGCAAAGGGATACGACACGTTCGGACCATTAGGGCCGTATATCGTGACGGCGGACGAGATTCCCGATCCGGGCAATCTCGGGTTGCGAGCATTTGTGAACGGTGAACTTCGGCAGCGAGGCAATACGTCGCAGCTGATGCGAACCATACCAGAGTTGATTGAGTTTATTTCGATGATCATGACGCTGGAACCGGGAGATTTGATCTGGACCGGAACGCCGAAAGGCATTTCCCATGTTTACCCGGGTGACGTGATGAGGTTGGAGATTGATGGGATTGGCGCACTGGAGAATCCGGTCGTGGCTGAGAACGATTTCTTACAAAGTAGTGATCCCAAAATCATCTCAAGAAGCAGACCCCCTCTTGATCCTTCCCCTCGTAGGGAAAGGTTAGGATAGGGTCATTGATCAAGGACTTTTGATTCATGATTCGTAACTACTCAGCCACGAAGACTCGAAGACACAAAGAACGAGGAAATTCACGGTGATTCAAAGCAAGAGAGAAGAGATAGTTTTCACGATGAAGCACCAAGAGTACGATTTCACCCAATGGAGAATCCCACAATTTTTGACCTTCTTCGTGCCTGCACGCCGAAGTGCGTTCCGGCACCCGTCTGCCGACAG
>CAYJSZ010000168.1:0-4238 GCA_964372545.1 uncultured Ignavibacteriaceae bacterium | reverse complement strand
GTCAACTTTGCGCGCAGGAACTCCCGGTTCAGGCGCGCGATGTGGGAAACGGAGATTTCCTTCGGGCACTCCGCCTCGCACGCGTAGTTGTTCGAGCAGTTGCCGAATCCCTCCGCATCCATCCGGGCCACCATCCGCTCAACGCGCGTTTTGCGCTCCGGCTTTCCCTGTGGGAGGAGCACGAGATGGGAGACTTTCGCGGCCACAAACAGCATCGCGGAAGAATTCGGACACGCGGCAACACACGCGCCGCAGCCGATACAGGCTGCAGCATCCATCGCTTCGTCGGCAACGGGCTTGGGAATCGGAAGGGCGTTGCCATCCGGAACGCCGCCGGTCTTCGCGGAGATGTATCCGCCGGCAAACATGATGCGGTCGAACGCCGTGCGGTCAACGACCAGGTCTTTGATGACCGGAAACGGCATTGCGCGCCACGGCTCGACGACAATCGTCTCGCCTTCGTTGAACACGCGCATGCGGAGCTCGCACGTTGCAGTACCCCGACCGGGGCCGTGAGCGCGACCGTTGATCATCAGGCCGCAGCTCCCGCAGATGCCCTCGCGACAATCGTGGTCGAACGCCACCGGCTCTTCGCCCTTCCTGACCAGCGCGACGTTGAGCACGTCCAGCATTTCAAGGAACGAGGCGTCGGGCGAGAGGTTGCTCACCGTGTAATCGACAAACTTGCCTTGCTCGTTGCGACTTTTCTGACGCCAGATTTTCAGGTTAACATTCATAGATTAATGAAAAAGTAAAAATTCAAAATGAAAAATTGATCCCTCACGTCTCATATCGCATATCCCACATCATTTATAACTTCGCTGGGATGGTTTCACGTATTCGAACGAGAGCGGTTCTTTGTTGAGCACGGGAGTTTTGCCTGCACCGGCAAACTCCCACGCCGCGGCGTACATGAACTGCTCGTCGTTGCGCTTCGCCTCTCCTTCTTCCGTTTGAAATTCTTCGCGGAAATGTCCGCCGCAGGATTCTTCGCGGTGCAGTGCATCGTACGCCAACAGCTCGCCTAACTCCAGGAAATCCGCCACGCGTCCGGCCTTTTCTAACTCCATGTTCAAATCGCTCGAGCTCCCCACAATCTTCAGATTGCTCCAGAACTCCTCGCGCAGCTTTGGAATCTCCTGCAATGCCTTCTGCAGTCCGGCTTTGTTGCGCCCCATGCCGACGTAGTCCCACATGACTTTCCCCAGCTCGCGATGGAATTCCTCCGCCGTCTTCTTTCCGTTGATCGACATCATCTTCTTTACTGTCTGGTCCACGTCTGCCCGTGCCCCGATGAATACCGTATCGTCCGTCTTCACCGCCTGAAATTTTGTCGTCGCCAGATAATCGCCGATGGTGTACGGCAGAATGAAGTACCCGTCCGCCAGTCCCTGCATCAGCGCGCTCGCCCCGAGTCGGTTCGCGCCATGGTCGGAGAAATTCGCCTCGCCGATCACGTAGAGTCCAGGAATCGTGCTCATCAGATTGTAATCCACCCACAGGCCGCCCATCGTGTAGTGCATGGCGGGGTAGATTCGCATCGGCGTCTTGTACGGGTCTTCGGCGGTGATTTCGTGATACATGTCGAAGAGGTTGCTGTACCGTTCTTCGATGACGTGACGGCCGAGACGTTTGGTGGCGTCGGCAAAATCGAGATAGACCGCGAGACCCGTCGGACCGACGCCAAAGCCGTTGTCGCACATCTCCTTCGCGCGGCGTGAAGCAACATCTCGTGGCACGAGATTGCCGAACGATGGGTAGAGACGCTCGAGATAATAATCGCGCTCGCTTTCCGGAATCTCCTCCGGCCGGCGCGCATCACCTTTCTTCTTTGGAACCCAGATGCGGCCGTCGTTGCGGAGGCTCTCACTCATCAAGGTCAGCTTCGACTGATAATCGCCGCCCTGGGGAATGCAGGTCGGATGGATTTGCGTGAAGCACGCATTCCCGAAGGCAGCACCTCGTTTGTGTGCGCGCCAGATCGCAGTGGCATTACATGCTTTGGCATTCGTCGAGAGGTAAAAGACGTTCCCGTATCCTCCGGTCGCAAGCACGACGGTATCTGCGGCGTACGATTCGATTTCCCCCGTAACAAGATTGCGGCAGACGACGCCGCGCGCCTGACCATTAACAAGAACCACGTCCAGCATTTCACGGCGTGCAAAGAATTTCACCGTCCCCGCGTCTATTTGTCGGCAGAGCGCTGAGTACGCGCCGAGGAGAAGCTGCTGTCCGGTTTGGCCCCGTGCATAAAAGGTGCGCGACACTTGTGCGCCGCCGAACGAACGGTTGTCCAGATAGCCGGCATAGTCGCGCGCAAACGGCACACCCTGCGCCACGCACTGGTCGATGATGTTGTTACTCACCTGCGCCAGTCGGTAGACATTTGCCTCGCGCGCGCGGTAGTCGCCGCCTTTCACCGTGTCGTAGAAGAGCCGCCAGATGCTGTCGCCGTCGTTCGAATAGTTCTTCGGCGCGTTGATGCCGCCCTGCGCCGCGATGCTGTGCGCGCGGCGGGGCGATTCGTGGTACGAAAAGGTCAACACGTTGTAGCCGAGCTCACCCAAACTTGCAGCCGCAGACGTACCGGCGAGTCCGGTTCCGACGACGATGATCGAATATTTCCGCTTGTTGGCGGGGTTCACGAGCTTGAGATTGAAACGATGGTTATCCCATTTTTTTTCAATAGGGCCATCGGGTATTTTCGAATCGAGTGTCATGTCATTGAACTCCCATAGTCACAGCCGTTTCGACCACGCGACGGAAGAAGTAGAAATAGACTGGAAGGATCGCGAAGCCAAGCGGGACCACAAACCAAAAAATGAACGCAAAGAAATTCAGCAAGCCATCATACCGCTTGCCGCGCAAGCCCAGCGACTGAAACGCCGACTGGAAACCATGGCGCAAGTGGTAGGCCAGAAGAACAAGCGCAAGAAGATAAAAGCCGCCATACCACGGGTTGGAAAACGCCTGCCGGACGAGCAGATATGCCGACCGATGGCTCTCCCCAAAACGCGTCGGCACGAAGAACGTGTTCAAATGCACCACGAGAAAGAGGAAAATCATGCTGCCGGTGACCATCGTGATGCGCGAGGCGAGCGGCGTATTCTCGCCGAGCTTGTAAACTTTGTAGTTGCTCGGCCGCGCCCGACGATTCTGCAGCCACACGATCACTACACTGATGGCATGGCCGAAGAGCGACGCAAACAACAGAATCTCGACCGTCCGGACGATGGGGTTGGAGACCATGAATTCTCCATACGCATCGTAGAACGCTCCACCATCATTTTTCAGGAGAAGCAAGTTTCCGACGAGATGCTCAAGCAGAAAGGTACAGAGAAACAGGCCCGTCAGGCTCATCAGGATTTTCTTGCCGATGGAGGACTGCAGGAAGGCGATAAGACTTTTCATAATCGATTCACGGTTGTTGAACGCTGGAAATCCCACGGACCGGGCAATTCATTGAAGGGAGGATTGACGGCGTGGGAAAAGATGAAGCAGCAGAACTCGTTGTAAAAGCAGCGCGCAATCGCTGGTTATAGTATCAAACAAAAAGTCAAAAAGCAATGAGATTGAAGCGTGTGGCGGGAACTAGAATCTGAGCGAGAAGGAGACTCCTCCTCCACCCGGTTGAGCATACGGCAGGAACGAAAGCTTGGTTCCGGTCTCGGTGCCGGCGAGCCCCCTCTGTTCCGGATGCGCTGCAATCATCCCAAACGTGTAGCCGATGGCTATGCCGAGCGGATAATCGCTATACCAGTGAATCCCCGTGTGCGCCATGCCGAGACCGATCAAGCCGACAATGGTGTAGCCGACGGGCCGTATCCATTTCACCTCGGGATAATTCTCGGCGATGACGACAACCGTTGCAAGCGATGACTCAATGTGACCAGAGGGAAACGCGTCGTACTGCGGAACGCGTCTGTGATATTCAATTAGATTGGGGAAAAACCGCCACACTCCACCGGGCGCCGTTGCAACAAACGGACTCTCCCTTCCCGTAATATGTTTGAGCACCTGAACGACCGTCCCCGCGGCAAGAATAGCCTGTATCGTTTGACTCGCCGTCCGGAGCGCCCGTTCATCATTGGCAACCAACCCGTAGGCAGCGAAAGCACCGGCGGTCGTGAACTGTCCCCTTCCATCGCCGAGTTTATCGAAAGAATACATTATTTGCCGAAGAAAATGCGACCGGTCGTACCAGCCTTTCGAAATCCTCCACGTGTCATCATCTGTAA
>CAYJSZ010000167.1:0-4254 GCA_964372545.1 uncultured Ignavibacteriaceae bacterium | reverse complement strand
TCTGATTCGCCTTCACGAACATCTTCTGCCTGTTGTTCACCTGCTTCACTCCTTTTCCTCCTTCCGCATTAAACCGTAGCGCTTCATTTTCGTGTAGAGATGGCTGCGCTGGATGTCGAGCGCTTCGGCGGTCTTCGAAATGTTCCACTTGTGCAGCTCAAGCTGCTTCTTGATGAAGGCTGCTTCAGCCCGTTCTTTAAACTCCTGGAATGTACCGGAAACATTCAACAGGTCCGCAGACTCGCTTTTACTGGCGGTGCCAAAGCTCTCCAGCACGTGGCTATCGACCTCTGCTCCCGGCGAGAGAATGACCATCCTCTCGACGGCGTTGCGAAGCTCACGCACATTGCCGGGCCAATCACGCTTAGCCAATTCCATCAGAGCAGAATCAGAAATCGTCTTCTTCGCCAGACCATTGCGCGAGCACACGTCCTCGATGAATGCTTTCACCAGGAGCGGGATATCGTCTCTCCGTTCGCGAAGCGGCGCGACATGAATCGGGATGACATTCAATCGATGATACAGGTCGTCCCGGAAATTTCCCTTCTCGATTTCCGCCTCGATGTCTTTGTTCGTCGCAGCAACCACTCGCACATCGACCAAAATCAGTTTATTCCCTCCAACGCGCTCGATCTTGGCTTCCTCCAGGGCTCGCAGTACCTTCGCCTGCGACGCGTGGCTCATGTCCCCGATCTCGTCGAGAAACAGCGTGCCTCCGTCGGACTGTTCGAACTTCCCGATGCGCTGCGAGGTGGCGCCCGTAAAAGAGCCTTTCTCATGGCCGAACAATTCCGATTCAATCAACTCTGCCGGGATTGCGGCACAGTTCACCTCGACAAACGGCCTGTCGGCACGTTTGCTTTTCTTGTGAATGGCCCTCGCCACCAACTCCTTGCCCGTTCCGTTTTCTCCGGTGATGAGAACCCGTGCATCCGTCGGCGCAACACGTTCGATGACGTCGAGAACTTCTTTGATCTTGGCGCTGTTGCCCAAAATCTGCCGTTTGCCCTCGACCGCTTCTTCTAACTTCTGCTTTTCCTGCGAGAGCCGTGCCTGATTGAGAGCGTTCCGAACCGTGACGAGAAGCTTATCGCGATCCAGCGGCTTCGGCAGGAAGTCGAACGCACCCAACTTCGTCGCCTCCACCGCAGTTTCAATCGTGCCGTGGCCGGAGATCATAATGACCGGCAGATCGGGCTTTCTCTCCCGCACGCGCTGCAACACTTCGATGCCATCCATGCCGGCCATCTTCACGTCGAGCAGCACGACGTCGAGATGAGACGACTGCACAGCCTTCAACGCCTGTTCCCCGTTCTCGGCATACTGGACGTCGTACCGTTCATACTCCAGGATCATTTTCAGAGAGTCGCGGACGCTTTTTTCATCATCGACAACTAAGACAGTTTTCATTGCAGCGTGACCTCATCGTAAGTAGTTCAGTCGACTTTGACCGGAAGGTTGAGATAGTCCGACGGCAGCAGGGTCTTCACGGACAACAAATCGTGACCGAAGCGTGTTCCCTGTTTATTGGCCCGTCGGTCGCGCGGGTCATCGGCTCCACCCACCACAAATTGCGCCTCACCCCACTCCACCACATTGCCGGTGGAGCGCGCAAACTCCGGCGACTCTGACGCGTAAGCAATGTACGCCGACCCGAAAAAGTGCTGCAGCTTATCTTTGTCGCCGTCTTCACCTTGTGGTGAGTCGGTATAGATCTGCGAAGGAAGATTCTTGAGCCGGGCGCGGAAGAGACTGTCCTCTTCGAACGTCAACGGTATGCGTATCGAACCCACGACCGGCATGCGGAGGTCGATGTTCTGATGCTCGGCCGTCGCGACCATCGAAAGAAAGAGAGCGCGACCGATGTTGTATTCCGCCACACTCAACGCCCGCAAGTAGATCGCGTCGACGGCGCGCATGTCCCCGCAGACCTTCATCAACTGTGCGAAGCGGTCATCCCGCACGTACGCCCGGATCGCTTTCACATCTTGCACGATGCGCGGCGTGAAGGCATCGCCCAAAAAACCGAAGAGGGAGAAACTCTTCTTTTCAGTTTCGTAGTCCCAGGTGAGGCCGTTGGGACCGGCATTGCCGTCGCACTGCGATTGAGCAACGGAGCTCCATACCACGAACAACACTGTTAGACTCCGGAACGTTTTCATCGCTCGACGACGATCGACGACAACACTACGTTTGGAGAACGCCGGGATTAAATCGAGGGATGTCGGGGTTGTGCGAGGCCATGGCAATGCCCCGAGAGATGACCTCACGGGTCTCAGCGGGGTCGATGATGCCGTCCACCCAGAGTCGCGCAGCAGCAAAGAGAGGGTCGAGCTCAGATTCATACCGTTCTTGAATTTCCTTCAGCAACAGCGCCTGCTGCTCTTCTGTAATGCGCTTGCCGCCACGCTCCATCGCCTGCACCTTGATGGCGAGCAGCGTTTCGCTCGCCTGTTTTCCCCCCATGACGGCGATTTGTGCGGTGGGCCAGGCGAAGATCAGGCGGGGGTCGTACGCCCTGCCGCACATGGCATAGTTCCCGGCTCCGTAGCTATTGCCGACGATGAACGTGAACTTCGGCACCACCGAGTTCGCGACCGCGTTCACCATCTTGGCGCCATCTTTAATAATGCCGCCCTGCTCCGCGCGGCTTCCGACCATGAACCCAGTGACGTCTTGAAGGAATACGAGCGGAATCTGCTTTTGGTTACAATTCATGATGAACCGGGCAGCCTTATCGGCGCTATCGCTGTAGATCACACCGCCAACCTGCATCTCCCCTTTTTTCGTTTTGACGACCGACCGCTGATTCGCCACAACTCCTACCGCCCATCCATCCACTCGGCCATAGCCTGTAAGGATCGTCTTCCCGTAGCCCTCTTTGTATTCATCCAATTCGCTGTCGTCCAGAATGCGTGCAAGAACCTGGTACATGTCGTACGGCTTGGTGCGGTCGGCAGGCAGGACTCCGTATATCTCTTTTGGGTTGAACTTCGGCGGCTTCGGAGATTCACGGTTAAACCCGGCTCCCGGACGCACAGCTAATTTGCCCACGATGCTGCGGATTTTCTTCAGGCATTCCTCGTCGTTCTTCATCTTATGGTCGGTAACGCCGCTGATCTCGCAGTGAACGGTTGCACCGCCGAGGGCCTCGTTCTCTATCTCTTCACCAATGGCGGCTTTCACAAGGTGCGAACCTGCGAGGAAAACACTTCCCGTCTTATCTACAATCATTGCTTCATCGCTCATGATCGGCAGATAGGCACCGCCCGCGACGCACGGACCCATGATGGCGGCGATCTGCGTAATACCCATCGACGACATGATGGCGTTGTTGCGGAAGATGCGGCCAAAATGCTCCTTGTCGGGGAAGATTTCCGATTGCAGCGGGAGAAACACGCCGGCGGAGTCTACGAGGTAGATGATGGGGAGACGGTTCTCGATGGCGATTTCTTGCGCGCGGAGATTTTTCTTGCAGGTAATGGGAAACCACGCGCCGGCTTTGACCGTCGCGTCGTTCGCGACGATGACGGCCTCGCGGTTGTGAATCTTTCCCACGCCGAAGACGGTCCCACCTGACGGAGCGCCGCCGTACTCCTGATACATCCCGTGCGCGGAGAACAGACCTACCTCCAGAAACTTGCTGCCGGGGTCGACGAGCTTCTCGATCCGATCCCGCACGAACAGCTTCCCCCTCTGACGATGTTTCTCCATCGCTTCCTTGCCGCCGCCAAGCTTGACTGCGGACTCCAGCGTGTGGAGTTTTTTCAGCAAGCCGAGGATGTACCCTTCGTTCGCTTTGAACGCGCTGTCCTTTTTTATTTCACTCCCGATGCGTGCCATGGCTATAGAAAGATTAATAACTGCTATGAAAATAGTGACCCTGATGCGACCGGAACCGTAGATAGGTGCAACATACGTAATCTCACCTCTATTTTCATCCGGCGTGGTGAACCGCCGGATTCATGACCGCTGATGTTACGCAAAATAGATGTGTCACCCTTTCAGGGTTTCTTGTCGTTGGCTATTGAGTTGGTCGGGGCGCTGCCCCGACCTGAAGTATATGACCCTTTCAGGGTCTATTGTGCGTATTTCCACGAAGTGGAAACATATTACAACCGAGGGCGACGCCCTCGGAAACAACAATCAAGAATCCATCTTGCCCTGAAAGGGCTACATATCTTCCTGTGCGTAACATCAGTTACACAAGTTGACCGCTCTTGGTGTTGGGTTAAAACCCCTGTAAAATCTGGT
>CAYJSZ010000166.1:0-4298 GCA_964372545.1 uncultured Ignavibacteriaceae bacterium | reverse complement strand
AGATTCCAAGAATTGTGACTGGAGTTCAGACTGTGCTCTTCCGATCTCTCTCCCTGCGTCGGCTGCCATAGGCGATTCTGTGCCGGGAAAGATTCTACTTCCACGTTGCTGTAGCCGTACTCCTTCGCAAACTTGACCATCACTTCAGTCTCACGGAAGTTGCCCTGGTATTCCGAGAGCGGTCGCACGCGCGGGTACGGCACAAGCTCCTGCACATGATGCATCGCGCGCTCGCCGGATGCTTCGTTGATGATCGCTCGCATCTGGTCCCAATTCAAAATGGTTCGGTCTTCTTTTTCTTGGGCAGACACTATGCTCAGTGAAATCGTCCAGAGTCCAACCGTAAAAGCAAGTCTCGCAAAGCGTTTCATAGCTTAACTCCTTTCTCTGTTTGTTGAAGAAGAATCAAGAAATTGCTTCACCGTTTTGGAATTGGACGGACGCAATCGATGGAAGTTCTGCCGGGTTAAAAAATTTTCCTTCGCGTACTCGAAGCTCGCTCATCCTCATGTCGAGCCGGAGAAACAGAAACGAAGTCACGCGCGCAAACTCGTCCAGCTCCGTCCGTGAGCCTTCGAGCCTGATCATGTCGAAGTACGGCAGATAGGGCTTCATCCAATTCTGCGTTGCCATCGCGTGAAGAAACTCGTAGAGCTCCTGATAGAAGAGAAAGACGCCGGTGCTCTGCTTCAACGGGGCTGCGTCCAGCTCGCCGAAATCCATGGCGAGCGAGATCGTGCGAGACTTGGGGTCTATCCGAACGCTCTTGACCCGGTCGTAGAGCTGATGTGCGGAAGTCCTCAGACTGTTGATCTTCCAGGAATCCGAGATGTCCACGGCTTCGGTCCTGTTGAGCGCGTTGAGCTCCATCTGCAAATGCGGCGTTACGATGCGACGCTGCTGCAGTTGTTCCACTTCCCGCCGGATTTCTTCTTGCGATTTCTGCGGCCTCCTTACGGGCTTTTGTTCCACCTTCAGATCTGTTCCCGTGACTTCCTTGTGCACTCTGCGGATTTCGAATTTGTCGAGCTCTTCACTCAAGATCATTCTCTGGCGCGCGAGGTTCTCAAATCGCAAGGCAGCGAAAAAGAATGGTTTCATTCGGGCAAGGTCGAGAAATTCTGGGTAAACAACATTCAGTTTGGCAAGCATCGCAACTCCGAGAGCAAGAAATCCTAACTCAAATCCTTGTCCCATTTGTGGGGCAGTGAACATCCCAACAATAGGCTGAAAAAACCCGACAGCCATGACGCACAGACTCAGCAGAGCTCCCCACGCAAAAACTCCCGCGACAATGCTTGACCACTTTGGGATTTCTTCTTTTTCCCACAGGTTCTTCAGGTACCTGAGGGGAAGATAGAACAATAGCGCCACGAGTCCGCCAAAGATAAACAGTGCCATAATCCTTTTCTCCTTACTCCTATCTCCTTACTTCTTCTCATACACCACCTTCCCACCCACTACCGTCATCTCCACCAGCACATTCTCGATTTTCACCGGATCAATTCTGAAGATATCATCAGAAAGCACAACTAGATCCGCGAGCTTTCCCTTCTCAATCGAGCCTTTCTCGAGTTCTTCAAACGCTCCGTACGCACTGTTAATCGTGTAAGAGCGAATAGCCTGCTGCACGGAAATCTTTTGTTCCGGAAACCACCCGTTCGGGTTCGCTCCATCTAATGTCCTGCGCGTGACGGCAGCGTAGATTCCGAGGAGTGGACTCAGCGGCGCAACCGTCCAATCGCTGCCGAAGGTCATGATCACGTTATTGTTGATGAACGTGTTGAAGGCGTACGTTGTTTTGCAGCGCTCATGACCGATACGCTTCTCCGCCCACCGCCCGTCGTCGATGGCGTGGTAGGGCTGGACGGATGCAATCACTCCGAGGTCGGCGAAGCGTTTGAAATCTTTCGGATGAACGTGCTGCGCGTGTTCGATGCGAAAGCGCCGGTCCCACTTCGGATTCGTTTTCGCGATCTTCTCGAACAGGTCGAGGATAAGACTGTTCGCACTATCGCCGATGGCATGCACTGAAAGCTGCAATCCGGCTTTATCAGCCGCGAGTGCCCATTTCTCCAACCGGCCATCGAGCAGAATATCGCTCGGCAAACCTTTCGTGGAAGGATCTGAGGTGAACGGCTCAAAGAAGAGCGCGGTGGAGGAACCGAGCGAACCATCCGCGAACGCCTTGAGCGAGCCGACGCGAATCCATTCATCGCCAAACGGAACGTTGATGCCGGTGCGCGCCAGACTCTCCCACTGCGAAATCGGCAAACGGCAGTAGAGGCGCGCCGTCAGCTCGCCGCGTGCTTTGAGCGTTTGATACACGCGCAGGTGGTCCGCCGTCGACATGTCTTGAACGCTCGTAATGCCCAACTTCCGGGCCTCGGCAAGAGCGCGCCGCGCAGCGTCGATCATCTCTTCCTCAGTCGGGTCGGGCATGATCTTGTACACGTAGCTCATCGCCTCGTCTTTGAGAACGCCCGTAGGCTCGCCGGTCTTCGGATCTTTCACGACCGTGCCGCCGGGAGGGTCGGGCGTATCTTTGGTGATGCCCGCAAGCATCAGCACATAGCTGTTCGCGAGCGACATGTGGCCGTCGTAGCGATTGACAAAGACTGGCGTGTTCGGCGTGTAGCGGTCGATAAGCTCTTTCGTAGGGAGTTCGCCACCCGACCAGCGGTCGTGGTCCCAATCGCCGCCCGTGATCCATCGGCCCGGATATTTCTCAGCACGCTCTTTGATGAGGCGCGCAAACTCTTGCTCGCTATTGGCGTAACGCAAGTCGACGCTCTGCTGCTGGAATCCGCCGCTCATGAAGTGCGTGTGGTTATCGATGAAACCGGGCAGCATCCGCTTGCCTTTGAGGTCGATGACCTGAGTTTGCTTGCCGATATGCTTCTTGATGTCGTCGTTCGTGCCGACCGCGAGGATGCGGGCGTTCAACACGGCGACTGCTTCCGCTTCGGCCTTCATGATACCGACGGTCCATATCTTGGCGTTGATGAAGGCGACATCGGCAATCTGTTGTTGGGCAAGGCTGGTTATACTCAAAAGAAGAGACATGGTGAGGACTCGCATTAGAGCTCCGGGTTATCAGATGAACGAGAGGAACAACTGCTGGCGCAAAAGATAGCCAGAGATTCTTTCTAATAAAACTGGTTGCTCAATCAACGATCGCCATGGATGTTCCGGCGAGCCCTTGCTGACTCTTCCAAGGACTTCAGGTCCTTGTAGAACTTACAAGATCATCCTATCCAAATATTCCTTCTTGTGTGTCCGCGCTTTTGCTCCAACCTCATACAGCACAAGCTCTTAAAGGCTCATAGCCAGATCAGGCTTTTTCTCCGGCCCACATGGTACGGCATGTGAGTTTCATGATGCTAACAAACGCATTCGGGGAAAAGGAAACCATGAAACTCACAACTTTAATCTTCAAGCAAACGATCTTCGCAACGAGCCTGTCGCTCCTTCTCAATGTCGCCGCACGCGCCGAGGCGAAGTTGTCGCTTCTCAAGGCAAGTTCTAACACTGTTGCGATCAATCTCGAAAACACAACGCCGGTTGCCGGCCTGCAGTTCACCGTGAGCGGCTCGTCGAACCTTGTGCTCGAAGCTCTCACGAAAAGCGGGCGGACGGAGAATAGCGGTTGGCAAATCTACCAGTACCAGCCAAATGATTCGACCATCAATGTTGTCATGCTCAATACCAACCTATCTAACTTACCTCAAGGAGCGGGAGCGATTGCGCAGTTGTCGTTGAAAGAAACAAGTGTGCAGGGTGCAACCTCCCATCTCACCTTCAGCCGCGTCGTTGTTGCCGATGAGCGTGCACAGAGCATGTCGGTAACGCTGGCCAGTGTAGAGTGGAGTTCATCCGTCGAGCAAGTTGGGAAAACATTCACGCTCGAACAGAATTATCCGAACCCCTTCAACCCGACGACCACCATTCGGTACAGGCTTGAACAACCGAGTCAAGTGAGGCTGAGCATCTTCGATATCACCGGGAGAGAAGTGATGAGAGTGTTCGATGAATACCAGTTCGGTGGGTCTTACAGTGTTACATGGAAGGGAAGAGATCAATCGGGTCATCAGCTAGCGTCCGGCGTCTACTTTGCGCAACTTAACGTCAACGGCGCTCTCGCAACGATGCGGATGACACTTGCCAAATAGTTTTCCTCGCATCCTCCCCCCGATGCGGAGAGCCGGTGTCCTTGCTGTTGAAGGCCCGGCTCTTTGGTTTTTAGCTAGTGCCATTTCAAGAAAATAATCTTGTGTTTTCTGCAAGATGTTTGTGAC
>CAYJSZ010000165.1:0-4312 GCA_964372545.1 uncultured Ignavibacteriaceae bacterium | reverse complement strand
CAAGCAATCCATCATACACGACATTGATGCTTACGTAGCGCTAGGAGAATTGAAAGGCGGTATTGATCCAGCAGGTGCAGACGAACACTGGAAGACTGCCAACTCTGCCTTGGAGAGAATCCGAAAGAGCTTCGGCAAGAGGAACAAGAAGCCGCAAACATTCTTTGTTGGTGCAGCGATTGAAAATAGTATGGCTTCCGAGATTTTCAAACAACTCCGCTCAGGATCTCTCAACAACGCTGCAAACCTTACCAACGATGAACAGTTAGCGTCGATCTGCGAGTGGATAGTGAACTTGTAGATCGAGGGCTTACTTTCAGTTTCTCTCCGTGCCGCCGCTTCACTTAACAGCGGTAGCAACGACGCTTGTATATTAGGATCGGAGTTGTAGTTATTCCACTGTGTTACTGCACGAGAGAATTTGTCATTTGACACTCAAAGTTCCGGTCAGGACGCCCGCCAAAGTGCACAGCGGGTAAAAAAGTCCTGACCGCACAACAAAGCACCCCTTTCCTCTCCTCATTCAAACCAAATGAACTCCTCCGGCATCCTATCGACAACATGCAACAGGATGTCAACCAAACAACTCAAAGGAGGAGGTCATCATGAAAAAGACTTTGTTCACGCCCGCGCTTCTGGTAGCGTCGGTCTTACTCTCCCTCATCACGACATCAACGGATGCCTTTGCAGGACCGCCGCTGGTCTGTCATCCCATTCTGATCGGCAACGCACGGTCGCTTCCGTCGGGCAACGGTCCCTTCGGTTCAAAGATCGACTACGACCGCAGCCGGCTCGTCGAAGAAACCCTTGAGCTGCTCAAACCGGAAATGCCGGTCCTCGTGCGGATGGAGACTCTCCGCAGAGCTACACTCTACGCGTCGGGCATCTATCGGGGAAACAGCGGTTGGTCGAATCACTCGGAAGAAGACCGACGGATTGCCTACGAGCTGCTTTCGCGACTGATGGCTCGGGCTCTTCAGGCGAACGCGAGTGAGAATCCAGGTGCTTTGGCCGGGTTCGATGTCGGATACCTCATGGCGTGCTATGAACAGGCGAACATTGCAAAGGATTTCACGGGATATGAGCTCGTCAAAAAAGCGTTGGCCAGCGGCGGTGAAAATCCGGAGATTGAATTCGCCTGCGCACTGATGACGGTCTGGCCGAAGAGAGCCGAGCACAACCGGCATCTGCAAAAAGCGGGGGCCGCTGCCCGAAGTAATTCTCTCCTTTCGACCAACCTCGAAGTCCACTTCGGGAACGGAAAGGCGCAGTGATGAATTTCGAAGTTGACACTTGCAGAAGCAGCGGGATATTCCAATATTGTGCAACTTCTGAGAGCAGCGCTCCATACCACGTCAGTGCAACACCGGAAGAGAGATGAGCATCCAGCAACGAAGGTTCTTTAGTGTTATCCAGATATACTTTCTGGGTCTCCTGTATTCGTTTTCTCAGGGAGTTTCACCAAAAGTATCGCTCAATCACGGAAAGCCGCCAGCACAGGAGCAGCTGCACCAGATCGCGGAACGCTACGCCCCCTTCATCTACCATGCTACAGACAAGAAGGGCGGGCGGCAGGACATCATCTCCAACGTCGATTTTGACGGCGACCTCGTGGGAAATAACAACTGGGAAAATTTCGACAACTACGAGCTGAAGCCGACAGTGTACTATGCTGTGCTGGAGACCGAGACACACTATTTCATCTCGTTCCATCTTTTCCATCCCCGCGACTGGAATCACTTCACCATCTGGCTGCATGATACACACGAGAACGACGGAGAAAATTTTCAGGTCGCGGTGAGAAAATCTGATGGTCGCGTGGTGCTGCTCTGGACACAGGCCCACTACGGCAGCGATGTGTACACGAATCCCGGCTCGGGAATCCAGTCGGGCAAAACCAAGATCGCGGCAAGGTTTCAGCTGGTGGATGACCGCGGCGTTCCGAGCGATTCGGGAACACACGCGTGTGTCTTCGTGGAAGCGCAGGGCCACGGCATTTATGGCACGCTTGATGGCAGCAGTGAGGTCGTGGTGTTTCCCGACGGAAGCTACAACTTCGAAGACGGCAGCGGGCTGCTCCTTCGACCCGCACGTAGCGGTGAGCCGGTGACCGAGCCAACGAACTTCACCTCCGGCGACGTTCCTTATCAACTCGATTCCATCACGATGAAACTCTGGCCATTGTTGCGAGATGGCCTGCTCACTGGCGATGGTAAATTGCTCGACGGCGCTGTTCGATACTCCGACGAGCTTATCAGCATCGATGTGCCGCGGTATTATGACGCCGACCGTTTCAGCGGGCCGTTCGGACCCGACCGCGGCATCTCGCCGTTCGCTCTCGACTTTTCGTTCAGCAAGCCCACACTCGGCGCGCTCTTTTTTAATCCCGCCAAACGCTACGCGGAACAATTCAAGATCAACGGTCCTTGGTCGAAAACTTACCGCGGGTACCCATTTAGCCCGTGATCATCAATTTCGCGCTCCGCCTTGCGAGCACCCAATGTCTGAAAACGCTCGTGTTGTTCACGCACAATTCCTACATTTGGCTAACGGAACTGATTGACCACTTCGATCGTTTTTCCTCTGGCGAAAATTGAAAGATTTTTCGACCTTATCAGCAGCTTTACCAACCCACCAATTCGGGAGAATATCTCATGCGTAAGATGTTGAAGTCGGCACTCATTGGTCTCGCGGTCGTGTTCGTCGCAATCCAACTCGTTCCCGTCGAGCGCACCAACCCGCCCGTTGACCCGAGCATGACCTTTCAGGCAAAAGTGAATCTTCCCCCGTACATCGACCAGATCGTCCGTCGCTCGTGCTACGATTGCCACTCGCATGAGACCAAATGGCCCTGGTATGCGTACATCGCACCTTCCTCATGGCTGGTTACCGGCGACGTCAAGAACGCCCGCAGCTTGCTCAATTTCTCCAACTGGAATTACAACATGTTCCGCACAGTGGGGAGGCTGGACCAGATGGCGCAAGAAGTGTTCGACGGAAAGATGCCGCTCCCGCAATATCTCCTCATGCATCCCAACGCAAAACTTTCGCAAGCGGAAAGGGACACTCTTATTAACTGGGTGGAGGTTGCTCGTGAAGAGATCATGAACCCGCCCGAAACACCTGACACCACAGCGAAGAAGAAGTAACTCTGTTCACACATAAGGGCACTTCCCTCTTTTCCTTACCTTGACTTTCAGTCTCAAGTTCGATAGTTTGGCGAGTGTCATTGCAGCACATTCACACGTCTATAAAGCGGAATAGACGAAATTCGTTAGTCCACTAGTTATGTGTCATCTCATGCTTTACAGAGTATCGAGGAGGTCATTATGGATTTGCTTTACGATCTTTTGAAGTTCTTGCATGTCATGAGTTTTGTCTTCATGTCGATACCTCTGTTCAATCTCATTGTTGTAAACGAGCGTGCCTTGCTCGGATCGTCGTTTCATTACTACGCAGACCGCTACATGGAAAATATTATTCAGCATGGCGCATCCCGATGCTTCGTGTTTCAATCAACAGTCGTTGTGAGCGGCGTCCTGCTTTTAATCCGGGGACCTCTGGGACTTGAAGCCTTATGGACAAATTGGGTTCTCCTCACAAAAACAGTTCTGTTGCTCATTCTCGTAGGGATGCTCTCGTATGTTCACTTCAGACTTCAACCAAGAATTGAAGCTCTTCTTGCGAACCTGACCCCAGAGTCCACTGTTCCGGAGAATCTTATGGCTGCGCTCAAGCCCTATCGAGTGCGGCGTAAACGGATGGCGACGTTCTGTCTCTTTATTGTCATCACCATTATTATCTTGGGATTACAAGTCTACCAAACGTTTAATCCCATTCTTACAATGGTGCTCGTCGTAATGGCGGGTCTGTTCTCGTGGAGAGTAAATCGAACACTCGTACGATTTGGATGGGTCTAAGGAGTTGTGCAATGAGGCTCGGCATTGTCATCACATCGAATGATGCGGAAACAGTTTGGAATGCGTTCCGACTTGGGAACTTTTCTGCTAAGAAAGGCGATGACGTCAAAATATTCCTCCTCGGTAAAGGGGTCGAATATGAATCGCTCGACACAGAAACGTTTAGAGTGAGAGACCAGATTGAAGACTTCCTTTCACAGAGGGGCAAGATTTATGCCTGTGGAACATGTATAGCGATGCGGCATGCTCAAGCCGCTGAGCTTTGCCATCTGTCTACGCTGAGCGACCTTTATGACATCATCAAAGACTGTGACAAAGTGATTTCAGTGTAACATTCTTTACACAAGTTGACCGCTCTTGGTGTTGGGTTAAAACCCCTGTAAAATCTGGTT
>CAYJSZ010000164.1:0-4336 GCA_964372545.1 uncultured Ignavibacteriaceae bacterium | reverse complement strand
AACGAGCTCGTTCGATCGGGCAACATCCGCAACGTCAAAGGTATCGGTGAACATCTCGCCGGAATTATCGCTGACCTCACGGCGAAAGGTAAGTCGAAAGAGTACGACCAGCTGAAGGCGTTATTGCCGGCCGGATTGCTTGAGATGGTTCGCATTCAAGGTTTAGGTCCCAAAAGAGTCAAAATACTTTATGAAAGGCTCAAGATTAAGTCCGTTGCCGATCTCAAAGAAGCTGCGGAAAAACATAAACTGGCAAAACTCGATGGCTTTGGCGAGAAAACTGAAGAGAACATCCTGAAGGGAATAGAACTGCTGACAAAAACCAGCGATAAACATCTCTACCCGAAAGCGAAGGAGTCAGCCGAGAGAATCTTACAAACGATTGCGAAGCTCAAGGAAGTCAAGCGTTGTGAAATTGCAGGCAGTTTGCGAAGGAGAAATGAAGTCATTGGCGATATTGATATTGTTGCCGGCACGAAAGAACAATATCGCAAGAAGATCTTCGACACGTTCGTGAATCATTCCGAAGTGAAGGATGTCATCGCCCGCGGTGCAACAAAATCGAGTGTGCTCCTCGAAAGCGGCATAAACTGCGATCTCCGTCTTGTCGCGGACTCCGAGTACCCATTTGCGTTGACTTATTTCACGGGCAGCAAAGAGCACAATGTCGAGATGCGGTCCCTGGCGAGGAGACTTGGCTGGAGCCTGAACGAGTATGCCTTTACGCCGATCGTGGAGAAAGGAAAGAAAAAACCGAAGTCTCCGCCGCAATGCAACGATGAAGCCGATATCTACAAGGCTTTGGGATTAGTGTACGTGCCGCCAGAGTTGCGGGAAAACATGGGAGAAATGGAAGCCGCTGCAAAGAAATCCATACCGCACCTTCTCGAGGAAACCGATTTACAGGGCACGTTCCATTGCCATACAACATACAGCGACGGTGCCAACACACTGGAAGAAATGGTTAAAGGAGCGAAGAATCTCGGTTGGAAATATCTCGGCATTGCCGACCACAGCAAAGTTGCGGCCTATGCCGGCGGACTCTCGCCTGAACGCGTAAAGAAACAGCATCGAGAGATCGATCGACTCAATGACACGATGAACGAGTTTCGGATTTTCAAAGGGAGCGAAGTTGATATCCTTGCCGATGGCTCTCTCGATTTTTCAGACAATGTCCTCGCATCATTCGACTATGTCGTGGTTTCCGTGCATAGTAAATTCAAGATGACGGAGGCCGAAGCAACCAAACGCGTCATCAAGGCAATCAAGAACAAATACGTTACGATCTTAGGCCATCCGACCGGTAGACTGCTACTTTCACGGGAGGGCTATCCGATCAACATGATCGATGTCATCAATGCAGCAGGCGACTATGGGAAGTCGATCGAGATCAACGCGCATCCGCTGCGCCTTGACCTTGATTGGCGTCTTGTGAAGTATGCGAAAGAAAAAGGCGTACGCATCTGTATCAATCCAGACGCCCATAATGTGGAAGGATTGAAAGATGTCTCCTACGGTGTTGGGATAGCTCGAAAAGGATGGCTCGAGGTGTCGAATGTCGTCAACGCCTGGCCAATGACGGAAGTAGGACGGTTCTTCAAGTCTGTTCGCTCGCATTAACAAAGACTCTTTTCGTATGAAGAAAGAAACGGTGCAGCAACTTAAAAAGCGCACAACACACATTCTCCGCCTTCTTCGCAAAGAGTACCCCACTCCGAAGACCGCTCTTCATTACTCTAATCCGCTTCAGCTCCTTATCTCCACGATCCTCTCTGCACAATGTACTGATACTCGCGTGAATATCGTGACGAGAGACCTCTTCACAAAATATCGAACAGTGCATGACTATGCCACGGCAGAACAGAGCGAGCTCGAAGAAGACATCCGGTCTACCGGCTTCTACAGGAACAAGGCAAAAAACATCATTGGATGCGCAACGATGTTAGTGGAGAAGCACAACGGCACAGTACCTGCATCGATGGAAGAGTTGATTCTGCTGCCGGGCGTTGGAAGGAAGACAGCGAATTGCGTTTTAGGCGGCGCATTCGGCATTACCTCTGGTGTAGTAGTCGATACACACGTCGAACGACTCTCTCAACGCTTGCGTCTCACAGAGAGGGATACTGCGGAGAAGATCGAGCACGATCTGATGCAGATCGTACCTCAGAGGAGCTGGTACGACTTTTCCAATATGCTTATCTCGCACGGGAGAAAGGTGTGTAACGCGAGGAAACCAAATTGTCCCGCGTGTGTGTTGAAGGACCAGTGCCCTTCGGCAACAACGTTTATGAGGAGGTTTTGGCGGTAAGAGAGCGTTGACTGTCTAATTCTTGTTTCCCTCGACGTCAGAAAGAAGCTTCCTCGAATCCATCTCATCCTGAACATTATTTTCCCGCAACTCTTCGTAGAGGCCGTCAATACAACTCTTGCAGAAGTATAATAGTCGATAATCGCCGACTTGTCGTTCGATGAGATTCTCTTTCGGGTACCGTCCGCCACATAGCGAACACTTTTCAGTGCTAAGCTCTTCCTCGGTCGGTGGTCGGCGCATGACGATGCCAAAACCGTAGAAAACAGTCCCGATCAGGAATAAGACAAAAATGATTGCAAGTGTTGTGACCATCAGAGTCTCATGCTCAGGGATATGCCGTCTCTGAGAGGAACAATGCTCGTGAACAAATCCTTCGAGGAATACAACAATCGATTAAACGTGATAATCCCTGCTGTCGCCGCATCAGGATTCTTACCGAGTATCTTTCCCGACCACAGAACATTGTCAGATACGAACAGTCCACCCCTGCGCAGCTTTGGGATAGCTTTCCGGAACGCTTTCGGATATTGAGCTTTATCGATGTCGTTGAAAACAATGTCAAACTCTCCGTCGAATGAGTCGATCAGCTTCAAGGCATCGCCAACATGGAATTCAACACGATCCGCAATCCGTCCGCGTTTAAAGTATTCCATCGCTCGGTCGCGGTTTTCAGGACTGCCGTCTGTGCAAATTACTTTACCATCCTTGGCGATGGCTTTCGCAAACCAATACGCCGAGTAACCATATCCCGAACCGAGCTCCAAGACATGCTTTGCCTTCATCGTTGTCGTAATGATGTACAACAACCTGCCAACAAGAGGACCGATAATAGGAAACTCTCTCCGAGCTGCAAATTCCTCCATATCGGCCAAAACAACGTCACGCTCAGGAATTATTTCCGTTAGATATCTTTCAATATCGGAACTGACGATCTCCATGTGCTATGCTCCTGAATGGAACTACAACTGAAATATAATGTTTCTTCTTCAAAGTCAAAACGATAGGCACAGCCATCAACCCTCTCCTTGATTTTCCCTCAATTTTTGTTAATATGATGCAACAGATTACGGACAATCATGAACTACGCAGACGCATTAGATCTGATGCAGCAATACACGAAGAGCGAAGCGTTACGCCGACACATGTACGCTGTAGAGGCAGCTATGCGTTCCTATGCGCGCAAATATGGGGAGAACGAAGAGATATGGGCTATTGTCGGAGTGCTACATGACTTTGATTATGAAATGTACCCTAACGCGCCCGATCATCCTGCGAAGGGGTCTGAAATCCTGAAAGAAAAGGGATATCCCGAGGAAATACGCCGCACAATCCTGAGCCATGCAGACTACATGAATGTGCCGCGGGATACCGTGATGTCCAAAGCGCTTTATGCGTGTGATGAAATCTGCGGATTCGTAAACGCTTGTGCTATCCTTCGACCCAATAAGATTGAAGACTTGGAAGTTTCGTCTGTCAAGAAAAAGCTCAAAGACAAGGGATTTGCCCGCAACGTCAGCCGCGAAGATATTCGACGCGGGGTGGAAGAGCTTGGTGTGCCGCTCGATGAACATATTCAATTTGTTATCGACGCGATGCGCGCATCAGCCGATCGTTTAGGATTAGTATAGGCAGTTGACATTTTTAACCGAAGTTTGTAGATTGTAGGGTGATGATCAAATCCTCTATGTCACTTTCTTTATCCAGAGAAGTCCGGTTCCGGCATTCTTCCCCATTCTCCTCTTCAACACCTCAGGGGTGTTGTCCTACATTCTGCTGTTGTCGATAAGACAACAGGCTCTCAAGTTTCTCTTTATTTATTTCCAGTCGCCAAACGCTCACCGGTGAGCTCCTTTAGCTTTTTTAGTCCCGCATTTATGATTGCCGTTCAACATTCTCTTCAACATATTACGCAGAGATCGATTCTTGCCTACGTGGGAAATACTCCGCTCCTGAAGCTCCCAAGAATTCACGGTCACCTCAACAAACCAGGAGTTGAGATCTATGCCAAAGCGGAATGGTTCAATC
>CAYJSZ010000163.1:2908-4404 GCA_964372545.1 uncultured Ignavibacteriaceae bacterium | reverse complement strand
TTTACATCGACAAGATTCCGGGGAAAACGTTCCAGCCTCCGAAGGAGCATGCGCACATGGATCAAAAGAATCTTGTCTTCATTCCTCATGTTCTCCCGGTTCTCGCCGGAACGTCCGTTGATTACTTGAACAGCGACGACGTGCTTCACAACGTTTTCACTCCAGATAAGTGTGCAGAGAAGTTCAATCTGGGGACCTGGCCAAAAGGGCAAGTTCGCTCGTATAAGTTCGAGAACCTTGGTTGTGTCTCAGTGATGCTTTGCAACGTCCACCCCGAGATGGAAGCTTTCGTTGTTGTCTTACAGAATCCGTATTTCTCCGTCAGTTCAAAGGACGGCAGTTACGAAGTCAAGAATGTACCAACGGGAAAATACACGCTGCGAATCTGGCATCAGAAGCTGAAAGGCCAAGAGGTCACTGTAGAAGTTCCCGACAAAGGAGAAGTGGTCGTGAATTTTGAACTGAAGAAATAATCCGCGGTCATGGGTTTCACAGATTCAATGGAAGGAGGGAAGCATATGCGTGAGACAACGAGAACGTGGGTGCAGGGAGCAGCGGTTGTCTGTTTTGTTGTTGGCATGATGGTCTTTTTGAACGAAACACGCTCCACGGGAGAAGCGCCGCAGACGTTCAAGCTCATTATCTCCACAAGCACACTCTCCATCATAGGGGCTGCGCTTGCGCTCGTGGCTGCGGTGACGTTCGGAGTTCTCTTCTTTTTGGAGCGAAAACAAAGGCAGAAAAACCAACAGCATGCCTGACCAGCTCACATTCGTTAACCTTGAGTGGCTCGATTCCAATTTTCCCTGTATGGCGGCATGTCCTGTCCACACGGAAGCTGGAAGGTATGTTGCCCTCATTGAGGAAGGAAAGTACAAAGAGGCTTATCACATTGCTCGACGGCCTAACCCTTTTGCATCTATTTGTGGACGAATCTGCGCGGCGCCGTGTGAGCCTGCTTGCCGTCGCGCAAAACTTGATGCGCCAATCGCGATTCGAGCCCTCAAGCGCTTCGTCTGCGAGCGATACGGTGTTGAAAGCATGGTTGATCTCGATAAACTCAAAGAGGTCTTCGGCAAAACCGTCAAGAAGAATGGAATCAAAGTCGCTGTCGTTGGAGGAGGACCCGCAGGGCTTTCCTGCGCCCACGACCTTGCCTTGCTGGGATACGAAGTAACGGTCTTTGAAGCTCAATCGGTTGCCGGAGGAATGCTGCGGCTCGGTATTCCGGAATACCGCCTTCCACGCGAGCTCATTCGACTCGAAATCAATGCCATCTTGAGCCTTGGCGTGGAATTGAAACTTCATGCTGCAATCGGTCGGGACTTCACACTTGCCGATCTCAAGAAGCAAGGTTATCAGGCCGTCTTCATCGCAATCGGTGCGCATAAAAGTCGAGACTTGCAAATCCCCGGTGTCGAGCTCGACGGTGTATTCCGCGCTGTCGATTTCCTTCTCAACGTCAACCTTGGCTATCGTGTAGAGTTGGGGAACAA
>CAYJSZ010000163.1:0-2808 GCA_964372545.1 uncultured Ignavibacteriaceae bacterium | reverse complement strand
CAGGTGATGGAAGCCGATACGGTCATTATGGCCATCGGACAAACGTCGGATCTTTCATGGATACAGCCAGAGGATGGGATTGAACGTACGCCTCGCAATACGATCATGGTTGATCCGAAGACACTGGCAACGACAGCGCCTGGAATTTTTGCGGGTGGGGATGTTTCGTTCGGCCCCCGCAACGCCATCGATGCAATTGCCAATGGCAAGAAAGCCGCACAGTCGATTCACCACTATATCGCAGGGCTTCAAATTGCTGGAGTCGAGCTTGTGTTTCACGACCGCGAAGTTGAAATCGTTGTTCATCGGTCGTCCGATTATCAGCGCCCATGGGGCTATGAAAAAATTCCGCGCGTTCCGATTCCAACGCTCGCTATCGATCGCCGCATCGGTTTGGCTCAAGTCGAATTGGGCTACACGGAAGAGCAAGCACGTCGTGAGGCATCTCGATGCCTGCATTGTTGGGTAAATACCATCTTCGATCCGGCAGGTGAAGAGACAGGTACCGAATGCATCCTGTGCGGCGGCTGCGTCGATATTTGTCCGGAGAATTGCATTGATCTGGTTTCGTTTGACCGTGCCGATGTTGATTCCACGATGCTCGAGGAGATCCACCATGAGTACGACGTTGTCTTGAAAGGTGAAACTGAAACCACAGTCGGGGCTGTGATGATCAAAGACGAGGATGTTTGCATTCGCTGTGGCTTGTGCGCCAAGCGTTGTCCGGTGGGATGTATCACGATGGAAGGATACGCGGTTTCTGAGACAATACCTGTTTAAGAAATTACGGAAAAGAACCATGGCTGAAGAGAACAAGAATGAAAAAGCGAAGTCACTTCTGTCCCGCCGCTACTTTCTTGAAATCATAGGCGGAGGTTCACTCGGTATCGCGGCTACAGGAAGTGTCGTGCTTACAGCGCAGTTCCTTTCGCCAACTGTGCTGCGTGAACCATCGTTGAAGTTCAAAGCGGGTTCAGTGGAGAATTATCCTCCCGATTCCGTGACTCTCAACAAAGAGCAAAAGGTGCTGATTATTCGTGCGAAGGCAGGTTATTTCTATGCTGTATCAGCGGTATGCACGCATCTTGGCTGTATTGCGAACTGGAAATCGGAAGAAGGTATCATCACTTGTCCTTGTCATGGCAGCAAATTCGACCGGGAGGGAAACGTCCTTGAAGGTCCTGCACCGCGCCCGTTGCAACGATTTTTGATCTCGTTGGACGAGCAGGGACAGTTGGTCGTCGATAAGGGTATTGTTGTAGGTGAGGAAGCGATACTGAAAGTGTAACGCCGGAGGAAAACGCTATGAACGATATAGAACTCTATTGGCAAGCCGTGCAACGTAGAGTGTGTTCGAACTGCATCGACAGCGACGGCCGCAGCAACTGTCGATTAAGCGGCGAAGAAGACTGCGGTTTGAAACTTCATTTCCCGAGGATAGTCGAAACTGTGCTTTCGGTCCAGAGCGACAAACTTGATCCGTACATTCAAGCACTGAGACGCAATGTTTGCTCGTCCTGCAAGCATCAGTCGCCCGACGGAACATGTATGTTCCGGAGTCATCTTGATTGCGGGCTTGACCGCTACTTCCCATTGGTTGTGGAAGCGATCGAGGAGATACGCTTAACCGTTCAGGATACTCCTGAGGCATTTGGAGATTAGCAATGAGAAAGCTCTTTCAGGGGTTGTATCAATCACAAGTCTGGCGTTCGGTGTTTCGCCACGGGCTGCCTGAGTCTAACCGGACACGTGCGGAAGCGATCTTCTACAATTTTTTCCTCCACGTTCATCCTACGAAAGTGCGTAAGCGTTCTGTCAAGTTCACGTACACGTGGGGACTCGGCGGATTTTCGTTCGGTCTGTTTATCGTGCTGACGGTGACGGGCGCGCTTCTGATGCTCTACTATCGGCCTTCTGTTCCTCAAGCGTACTGGGACATGAAAGACCTCCAGTTCGTTGTTTCGTCCGGCCAGTTTTTGCGCAACATGCACCGGTGGGCGGCTCACGCAATGGTGGCGGTTGTATTTCTGCATATGTTGAGGGTGTTCTACACCGGCTCGTATCGGCCGCCGAAAGAATTTAACTGGGTTATCGGAGTTCTTCTTCTCGTCATGACGGTGTTGCTCAGCTACACCGGCTATCTCCTTCCGTGGGATCAACTCTCGTTCTGGGGCATCTCCGTCGGAACCAATATGGTGCGGGCAGTGCCGTTCGGATTTGGCGAGAAAATTTCGTTCCTCCTCCTGGGAGGAAACATTGTCGGTGAGAATGCTCTCATTCGATTCTATGTGTTGCACTGTTTCATTATTCCTGTTGCTGCGATGGTACTGATGGGCATTCATTTCTGGAGGGTGAGGAAAGATGGCGGTGTTTAGGACGATCGACGAAAAGAGATTTCTGGAAGATGCCACCACTTGTCATGTTGAGCGAAGCGAAACATCGTTAAAACGAGTTAGAAGCGAGATTCTTCATCCGCGGCGGATTCAGAATGACACTTTTGATTTTTTTTTGATGTCTCACACAATCATTACTGAGCAACCAATAGTGAGCGCCCCAAGAGGGAATAATCATGACTAAAGATTTCAAGGTTGAAGAAAATTCTGATGCAAGAAAAGTACCCAAGCGGATAGCGTTCATCAAGAACAGAACAGCCGCGCGGGTAAAAAAAGAAGACGAAGCGTTCGTGATGACGTTCCCGAACTTAATCGTGAAAGAAATCATCGCCTTTGAAATCATGGTCATTGTCCTTGCTATCATCTCGCTTGTCTTCGATGCGCCGTTGGAGTGGATTGCAAATCCCGAACACAC
>CAYJSZ010000162.1:0-4444 GCA_964372545.1 uncultured Ignavibacteriaceae bacterium | reverse complement strand
GGAAAGAAGCCTAACATATTGACACGCTGTCCCGTGGCTCGCTCGAAGTAAAAAACATTCTTCCGATTGTACACATTGATCAGGTTGACGCCCAACGACCACCGCACGAAAGAGAACATCTCGATCTGATAAGCAATACTCGCATCCATCCGATGATACGCCGGTAAACGGGCAGCATTCTTCGGTCCATACAGAGTCTGCGGCACGCCGGTCTCGGTGTAGAATGGGTCCGGCCACCCGTTGCCTAATCTCAGCTTATCGTAAAAGCCGAGCGTTTGTGTGTACGGAAGCCCGGAGCCAAATTCCCACCGCAGCGAAATATCGAAATTCTTTTGAGGATGGAACGACGTGAGAAGGTTGACCGTATGCCGGCGGTCGTAGCGGGGTGCGTAGAGGAAGCCGTTGAGATTCACCCGCACCCAGGTGAGTGTGTAAGCGGCGTACAGGTCGATGACAGGATGGCTGAAGCGCAGCAACGCCTCTCCGCCGTATGACTCACCTTTCGCGTTAATGTAATCCGGCTCGCCCGCTTCAATCTTATCCCGGTTATACACAACGAGCGAACCGTAGCGCTTGTAGAATGACTGGAAGTTGGTCGAAAAACTGCGCGTGAGGTTTCCCTCGATGCCGAGAACGTAGTGATCCGCTCGCTCAGCTTCTAAACGAGACGGCAAACCGATCCACGGAACGAACACGGGGAGGATATCGTCCTCGTTGGTGATCGTAATGACTTCCTGGCTGAAGCGACCGTACGAAGCCTTCACCCTCCAGTCGTCAAGCAGGTCGAAGCTCAGGTTGACGCGCGGCTGGACTGCACTTTTGAACGGATTGCCCCTCAGGAGCGACGCGATCTCTACACGCAGACCGATATCCGTGCGCACGGATGTTCCCCGCGTCTGATAGTGTACCCAGCTTCCGACTTGCGGGATGGAAGACGTCAGACGCCCCGGCTCGCCCAAGCGATTGACGAAGTTGTATTCCGTGCTCGGAAAATCAAACTCGAAGCCGAAGAAGTACAGGTCCTTCGAGTCGGTGTAGTACGTCACGTTCGCCCAGAGGCTGAGTTCCTTTACCATATTGTTTACTGGTGCAATGGTGGTGCTGGTTGACTTGCGCTCTTGCTTAAACTGGCCCACGTTTGCAAAAATATGCCAGAAGAGCCGGTCGCCGCTGGGGAGATTTGCCTCAGCTCCGAAGGATTGGCTTGTCCAGTTGTACGTAGGGTCGCCGGGCTCGCTCGCTAACAGGTCGTCGCTGCTGATGAGCGCCTGAAGGTTGTATTTATCCTGCGACTCAGGATTCTTAAACGTTGTTTTGAAAAAGAGGTCGTAGAACGAGAGCGGCACTTTTTGTTTCAGAAAATTCTTGAACGTGCTGGAGAAGAGCGACTTGCGCCCGGAGATCAGCGTCTGGACATTCTTGGTGATGGGTCCTTCCAAGTGCAGGTTCGACGAAAGGAAGTTGATGTTCGTGCGCCCGTTAAAATCTGACGCGTTGCCATCACGCGTGGTGAGGTTGATGACAGATGAAAGCCTGCCGCCATATTCAGACGGAAACGCGCCGGTGTACACCTCAGCGGTAGAGAGAAGGTCGGGGTTGACCGTGCTGAACAACCCGAAGGCATGGAACGGATTATACAACCGCATCCCATCGACCAGAATAAGGTTCTGGTCCGACGCCCCGCCGCGCACGTAGAATTGCGCGTTCACATCGCTCGTGGAGACGATGCCGGGCAGGATTTGTATGCTGCGCAGAATGTCGCCCTGTGCGGCAACGGGGATCTTCTTGATCTCCGCTTTACTGAGCGTGTGCACGCTGGTCTGGATGTCCAACTGCTCCGCTTTTCCGCGGCCCGAGACCACAACTTCTTCCAACTCGATGGCCTGCGATGCAAGGCGGAAGTTCACGACAATCGCCTGTGTGCCGCCGACAACCACACGCTTTGTCTGTCGTTGATAGCCAACGACGGACACAATGATCTCGTAGGTGCCCGGGGCGACATTCGGAATCAGGTAAAAACCGGAGAGATTCGCTGCAGCGCCTTTGCCGGTTTCTTTGATGATGACGTTGGCATAGGGGATCCGTTCGCCCGTCGCGCTATCGGCAACGACGCCGCGGATATCCAGCGCTTGACCAAAAAGCGGAAGAACAACGAGCAACGAGAGCGCCAGAAGGCTAAAGAAGAGGCGGATGAGAATGTTCATGAGTGGCTGACTCTATTTTGAGAAGATGGAAGCAACAAGTTAGACGAACAATAATAGAAAAGGTTTTTACGAGAAAGATAAACTGGAATATTCTCATGCTGGATAGCACTCTGGGATAGTTCCACCCATTATACCCTAACGGTAAGGCGGGATGTATTCCGGGAGCGGAATAACTGTTGAATCAACGCGAAAGCTCCCGAACATACCCGAGCCACCCTGGATGTTGGAGTAGTCGGGCGGGTCAAGACGCACGGCTAGCCTGTCTTGAAACAAGTTGGCAGCGGCGTAGTGCTTATACCAGAATTCATCAAACTGGATTAGTTGAAACACCGCCCGTTTGAAGCGGACGTTAAAATTGTAATGGATAATTTTGTAGATGCTCTCGTTGTATGTCGGAAACGGATACGTCATCCCCTGGTAAAAGGTTTGATCCCTTCGATTGACCGGAGAGGTTCGTCGTGTAGGAGAAGGGAAGATTGTCTGGTGAATCTCATAATTCAAGTCAATAATTTTCCAGAACACGGGGACCTCGTAGTATTTTTCTTTGCCGACTTCCCCCGGGTTCTCTGTGGTGTAAACAATATAGAACCGAACGAGCTGAGCCTTGGCGAGGTCGTTCAGCACGAATAGGGCAGCAATCTCTGCCCTAGAAGGGAAGTACAGTTCTGCGATGGTGAAACAGTCGATTTTGCCGCTGCCGGGAACGACCGTTTTGCTGGTTGCTTGTCCGAATGTCGGTGAAGAGACGTTCAACCTGTATTCTTTATTTGCCTGAGGCCGGAATGGATACGCATAATACACACCAATCTTGTTCTTGTAACGACTTGTGTCAGGGCGGGTGATGGAAGCATAGCGAAATGTATACGTGTTCGATCCGTCTGTCATCGTCACGTTAGCATCGGCAAGGCTCTGTTCGTCGCTGTTGAGCAATGGGTTGTACTGGGGCGGGTTGTAGTTCGTGTAGACACGGACGTATTGCGTATCCGAAACTGTCGAAAGGACGGAATAGACCACCATGCGGGGTACGAACGGCGCGCTCGGGTTGATGGAGTTATCGCAACCTGTCGCGATCAGAATGACAAGAGGAAGGACCGTAAAAGAGAATTGTTTTACCACGAGTTCTCCTGCTCAGGTGAGGAACAAAAAGTCCCTGCACGTAATAAATCATCGCTATCAAGGAATACGAGCGAACAATTCCCTAAACGATGGTGGCGCCTGCGGCGTCTCTTGCTGACAGTACGTTATTGTTCCGCGGTATTTGTCGTCATAACCATAGATGAGTTCCGGCAGCTTCCACACAGCAGAGTCGACGCGCATGCTTGCAAAAACGCCAGAGGCACCGGAGATGTTTGTATAATCCGGCTCGTTAAGGCGAATGGCCAGTCTGTCTTGAAACAAGTTCACGGTGGAATAATATTTATACCACGGCTCATCGAACTGCACAAGGTAAAACACTGCTCGTCTATATCGAACGTTAAAGTTGGAGCGTTGAATGCTTGCAATGCTCTCGTTGTAGGCTGGATATGGGAAATTAAAGCCGAGAACTCGCGGATTTCGGCCCGGCTGGGAGATCGATGCTGCACTTAGTTTCGTGATTTGAGGATAAAGAATTTTGCACAAGTCATAATTTCTATCGGTCGCAATTCTCAAAAAAGGTACCTCAAAGAATCTTTCCTTACCCCGTTCCAATTCCGGCTCCCATGGATTTTCTGCTGTGAAGACGATGTAGAAGCGTATCAAGTATGCGCTGGCATTCGGTAGAATTGTATAAGAGGTGGTGATACCTCCGGCGTTATGAGCAGGGTCATCGAGTACATTGGATGATCCAATAGTTATGACCGCTGTATTTGGGACTGTAAGAGTTGCGCTCGCGGAACCATAAGTGGGTGAGCTGACCTGGAGCGAATAGCTCTTGTTGGGTTCTACTTTCATAGGATAACAATAATAGAGGCGTATGTCGCTTGTATATCGGCCATTGTCCGGCCGGCGAAGCACAGTGTTGCGAAATGTGAAGGTTGACCCTCCTTGTCTTATCGTTACTTGCGCGTCGGTAACGGAGATTTCATCCGGATTGTTCTGAGCCACGTTTTCAGGAGGAATATAAGAGCTATAGACACGGACAAACTGTGTATCACTTTGTGTGGTAAGAATTGAGTAGACCACCATGCGTGGCTCGAACGGTGCGCTTGGATTGATGGATTCTTTTGGAGCGTAGTGTTTTCTTTCTGCTGGGCAATGTT
>CAYJSZ010000161.1:0-4445 GCA_964372545.1 uncultured Ignavibacteriaceae bacterium | reverse complement strand
CTAAACGAAATGAGACTGCGTTCTGTCGGTGGTTTCAGCAGGACGCAGTATGCTGTACAGGCGTATGAGTGAACGAGGAACGAGATTCAAAGCGGGCTACGTCGCGATTGTCGGGGAGCCGAATGTCGGCAAATCGACACTGATGAATGCACTGCTGAACCAGAAGATTTCCATTGTGACGAGGAAGCCGCAAACCACGAGGCAGCGCGTGCTGGGAATTCTCAGCAGGGACGATGCGCAGATTATTTTCCTCGACACGCCCGGCCTGCTCAAGCCTCAGTATCTCCTGCATGAACGGATGGTGCGCTTCGCGGAAATGGCGTTGCGCGATGCGGACGTCATTCTTGTGCTCACCGAGGTCTCACGGGGAAGCGAGCTGCGCGAGGTAGTCCAGGATGCTGTGCTCAAGAAACACAGTGACAAGCCGGTTTTTCTTCTTATCAATAAGATCGACAGAGTCGAAAAACAAGAGGTCCTTCCGCTGATCGCCGCGTTTGCACAAGGCGGCTCGTTCAAGGAAATCATCCCTCTTTCTGCGTTGAAGGAGGACAACCTGGATGATCTCATCGATACGATCGTTCGCGAGTTGCCCGAACATCAGCCGTTCTACCCGACCGATATAGTCAGCGAACGTCCGGAGCGTTTCTTTGTCGCCGAATTCATTCGCGAGAAGATCTTCGAGCAATTCCGAGACGAGATTCCGTACTGCACGGCGGTGACGATCCGGGAGTTCAAAGAGCGCGAGGAAGGGAAGACCTATATTGCCGCGGAGATTGTCGTTGAACGCGATTCCCAGAAAGGAATCCTGATCGGGAAGAAGGGCGAGGCAATGAAACAGGTGGGGCAAAAAGCCCGGCGGGAAATAGAGCTATTCCTCGGCCGAAAAGTGTTTCTCGAGTTGTTCGTGAAAGTCGGGGAGCGATGGCGAGAGAACGAACACTGGCTCAACAAACTCGGCTACGGGATCGACCAGTAAGGATCCGAAACGCCACCATGTAACTATGCCTACCATCATTCCTTTTCGCGGTTACCGTTACAATCAGTCGAAAGTTGCAATTTCCGACGTCGTCGCTCCACCCTATGATGTTATCTCGCCGGAGCAACAAGCCACGCTCTACGATGCGAGTCCGTTCAACGTCGTTCGACTGATTCTTGGGCGGGAAGAAGATCGCTACGTTTCCGCGGCCAGAAACTTTGAGGAGTGGCAGCGAACAGATGTTCTGGTGCGAGATGAATCCCCGGGCCTCTATCTTCTTCATCAAGAGTTTGAAGACAGGGAGGGAAGAACGGTCACCCGGAAGGGCTTCATCGCTCTGTGCCGGCTTGAAGAATTTGAGAAACGAATCGTGCTGCCGCACGAAAGGACCCACGCGAAGCCGAGAGAGGACCGCTTTCAATTGTTCAAAGCGACGAACGCAAATTTCAGTCAGGTGTTCTCCCTCTACGCGGATCCTGAAAAAGAAATAGACCGGCTGCTGAATGGCATCGCACAAGCCTCTCCAACGGTCGATGTGTTGTTCGAAGATGTTCAGCATAGGCTCTGGCGAATCGACGATCAGCAGGCTATCCGGGGAGTGCAGGAGTTTCTTCACGGCAAACAGGCGCTGATTGCAGACGGCCATCATCGGTATGAGACCGCTCTGGCGTATCGCGACTTGATGCGGTTCAAGAACCCAACCCACAGCGGCCAGGAATTGTATAATTATATCATGATGTTCTTTAGCAACATCGATGATGACGGGCTTGTGATTTATCCAACGCATCGGGTGGTGCATTCTCTTCCTCAATGGGATGGCCGATCGTTTCTCAAGAAGCTTGAGGAGTATTTCATCGTGCGCGATATTCGGGATGTTGGACTTCTCCATGAAGGTATGAAGTCGAGTTCGGTCTGTGCTTTCGGTCTCGCCATGAGCGACGCTCCGGTCTTGAATCTCCTCACCCTGAAACCGCTGCCCTCGCCGCAAGAGCTCATCGAAGAGTCACTGCCTCCGGAAGTGAAGGCGCTTGATGTAACGATTCTCCACCATCTTATCCTGAAAACTCTACTGGGGATTTCTGTCGAAGCGCAGGAGCACAAGGCGAACCTCGAGTATGTCAAGGATGTCCGCCAGGCTTTAGATGCTGTCGAAAAGGGTAAGGCGCAGCTCGCCTTCCTGGTGAACCCGACAACAATTGAACAAGTGCGCGCTGTTGCAAAAGCCGGCCATACGATGCCGCAGAAGTCGACCTACTTCTATCCCAAGCTCCTCTCCGGCCTGGTCATAAACAAATTAGCTGAGTAGTCCTGTTTGTAACGTCTGCCTGCGTTGAACCTCGCTCTTCCTTCGGTTATATTGTTCTTAAGTCTTTTTTAAACAACTGAGAGAAAAATCCGTATGTTCAAATCCATCGCTCATGTAGGAATTGCGGTGAAAAATCTGGACGCCTCGCTCGAGCTGTTCCGCACATTGCTCGGCAAGGAACCGGATCACCGGGAAGATGTCTCTGACCAAAAGGTCACGACGGCAATGTTCCGTGTCGGAGAAACGGCGATTGAGCTTACCGCCGCCACGCATCCGGATTCGGCAATCGCACGTTTCATCGAAAAGAGGGGAGAGGGAGTTCATCATCTCTCCTTTGTCGTCGACGACATCGAGAACGAGCTTCGGCGTTTGAAGCAACAGGGATTCCAGCTGGTCGACGAGGGGGCACGCCGTGGCGTCGATAATTACCTTGTCGCATTTCTTCATCCCAAATCCACCAACGGTGTGCTGGTCGAGATCAGCCAGAAGCGAACGGAGTAACATGGCCGAAGTGCAGGACAAAGAAATCCGTGTTCGCGCGAGCGAGCTCACGCTGTCGGAGAAAATCGATTCGCTGCCCACCGATCCGGGCGTGTACCAGTTCAAGAATGCCGAGGGGAAAGTCATCTACGTCGGCAAGGCGCAGAGTCTGCGGTCGCGGGTACGGCAGTACTTCCAAAAGTCGCGCGCGGCCGATCCGAAGCTCGATGCCATGGTGGACAAGATCGCCGATGTCGAGCTTATCGTCACCGATTCGGAAATCGAAGCGCTGATCCTCGAAGCCAACCTCATCAAAAAGCTCAAGCCGCGGTACAACGTGGTCTTGAAAGATGACAAGAGCTATCCGTACATCGTTATCACCAACGAGCCATTCCCTCGTGTGTTTGTCACCCGGAAGATTATCCGAGATGGCTCACACTACTTCGGTCCCTATGCAGACGTCAAAACCATGCGGTTCGCGCTGAAAACCGTGCGCGATATTTTCATGATCCGAAGCTGTAATTATGACCTGACGGAAGATTCCATCAAGAAGGGAAAATTCAAAATCTGCCTGGACTATCACATCAAAAAGTGTGAAGGCCCATGTGAAGGCTTGGTATCACAGGGACAGTATGGACGGATGATTGATCGGGTCGTAAGCGTGCTGAAAGGAAAAACCGGCGTGGTGGTCGATGCTCTTGGACAAGAAATGCAAGGGCATTCGGACGCGCTCCATTTTGAGGAGGCGGCACGAGCGAGAGACCGCATCCGTGCCTTGCAGGTCTATACGGAAAAGCAGAAAGTTGTCGATGTCAGGCTGGTGGACCGGGATATTTTTTCCGTGGCCATAAAATCTGATGATGCGGCGGGAGTGATGTTTCGCGTGAGGGACGGGAAACTCGTTGGCAGCCGGAATTTCTACATGGGCAATGTCGAGGGCAGATTGGAGAGTGAGTTGGTCGAAAGTCTTATCGAGCGGTACTATTTGGAAGAAGAAGACATCCCGAACGAGATTCTCATCCCTTCGGAACTTGAAACCGAAAGCCTGCTGCGGTCCTGGCTGGAGACTCGGAAAGGCGGTGCGGTGAGTATCGTTGCGCCAAAAGCCGGTGAGAAGCTGAAGCTGCTCGCCATGGCGAAGAACAATGCGCAGTTCCTTGTCGATGAGCTGGAAATTCAGCGGATGAAGCGTGGTGAAGTGGTACCACATTCCGTAAAAGCGCTGCAGCGGGATCTCCGCTTGCATGCTGTGCCCCGTCGCATCGAGTGCTTCGACATCTCGAACATTCAGGGCGCAGATTCGGTTGCGTCGATGGTGGTTTTTGTCGATGCCAGGGCGAAGAAGAGCGAGTACCGGCATTTCAGGATTCGCAGCGTCAGCGGGCCGGACGATTTTGCGAGCATGCGCGAGGTTGTTCATCGACGATATACGCGCCTGTTGCAGGAAGAAGCCGCGCTTCCGGATTTGATTATGGTGGATGGCGGAAAGGGCCAACTGTCGAGCGCAGTCGAGGTGTTAACCCTGCTTGGATTGAACAACATTCCAGCGATCGGACTGGCGAAGCGGTTGGAGGAGGTATTCGTGCCCGAGTCAAGCGAACCGGTTTTGTTGCCGAGAACTTCGTCGGGCCTTCGCTTGCTCCAGCAGATCCGCGATGAAGCGCATCGTTTTGCCATCACCTA
>CAYJSZ010000160.1:0-4501 GCA_964372545.1 uncultured Ignavibacteriaceae bacterium | reverse complement strand
GATTTTTGGGAGAGAACCTGCCTACATAAACTTCGACAAGCCGTGCAGAGCAATCCCCGACGCAATACAAACGTTTTCTCGTTACCGGGTCAAGCCACTCGTTCGAAGGAATTCCGCTCGTGCGAGGATAGGCGCCGGTTGAGAGCGCTGCGTGGCCGGGCGCTGTTAAGCTGAGAGCATAGTTCAGGTCGGCATTCGTGTACATGATACCCTCGGCAGCGAGCTTCTTGAATCCGCCGGTAAATTGACCTGCAAACCGGTCAAGGTAATCCGCGCGCATCTGATCGACGGATAAATAGATGACGAGGGATGGCTTGGGCGCCGTCTTTGGGATGGGTGGTGCAAGACCCAGAATTAAAATGAAGCAAAATATTTTTTTCAAAGGGTTGTCCGATTGGTTGGTGGAGATTCTATTGCCGTGTCAACAGATGAAGGTTGTATTTGTGTTAAGCATTGTTGACGAAACGATGTTGTTACTTTCTTTGCTCGTGCAAAGAAAGTAACCAAAGAAAGCACGCCGAAATCGCAACTCCCCGTGGCAAAGCTGCTCCCGCCACAACCCATGATTTCGGCTCAGCCCGTGCACTGCATCCTTAGAGACCTCATCATATGAGCCGAAATCAAACGCACGGTGTATCCGTCCAACCCACACCGCCAGCGATTTCGGTTGCCCTCGCGCCTAAAGAAGAAAAACTCAAACAAGTGTCGTTGACGCGGCACTATCATGCTCTTTGTCGCCTTGACGTCGAGCTTTCAGCCTAACATTTCTCTCGCTTTCTTCAAAACGTTTTCCGCACTAAAGCCGTACTGCTTCATCACCACATCGACGGGAGCTGAGTGGCCGAACGTCGTAACGCCGAGAACCGCGCCCGCATCTCCAACGTACTTGTGCCAGCCCATCGGTGAGCCGGCTTCGACCGCAAGACGCTTCTTGACAGACGGCGGGAAAACGCTCTCGCGATATTCTTTCGGCTGGCGCTCGAACAATTCCCACGAGGGCATGCTCACCACGCGCACGTTTACTCCTTCTGAGATAAGCTGTTCGTACGCGCCGATAACGTGTTGTACTTCTGAGCCGGTTCCGATCAAGATAATTTCCGGGACACTCCCGTATTCTGCGAGAACGTACGCACCTTTGGTAAGATTCTCTGCCGAAGCGTATGCAGTTCGGTCGATCAGCGGTACCTTCTGCCGAGTCAGTGCCATCGCTACGGGTCCAGTCGTGTGCTCGATGGCGACTCGCCATGCGACGGCAACCTCGTTCGCGTCGGCGGGGCGGATGACGGTGATGTTGGGAATCGAGCGGAGCGATGCGAGCTGCTCGATCGGTTGGTGCGTGGGGCCGTCTTCGCCGAGTCCGATGCTATCGTGCGTGTAGACGTAAATCGGCCGGATGCCCATGATCGCGGCAAGACGAATCGGGGGGCGCATGTATTCCGAAAAGAGCAAGAACGTGCCGCCGTAGGGGATCATGCCGTCGGTCAAGGCGATGCCGTTTAACAGAGAGCCCATAGAGTGTTCGCGTACGCCGAAGCGCAGGTTGCGGCCGGTATATGAGCCGTATTGAAATTCTCCGAAATCCTTCAGATAAGTATTGTTTGAGGGAGTTAAATCTGCAGATCCGCCGATGAGACTCGGTAAATGCGGAGCGATGGCATTGAGGACTTTTCCCGAAGCCTCGCGTGTGGCCATTGCGCCGGCATCCAGTCCAAACGTCGGGATCGCCTTTTTCCATTCCTCACCGTAATTTTTATTCCAGACGTTTTTCAGCTCGGTTGCCAGATTCGCGTGGTGTTTCTCGTACCGTTCAAACTGTGTGTGCCAAAGCGATTCCCACTTTTTCCCTTGTTCTTTAGTTTTCAGCATATGGCTTTGAACTTCATCCGGAATGTAGAAATGCTTCTCCGGATCCCAGCCGAAACACTGCTTCGTCAGCTTCACTTCTTCTTCACCGAGCGGCGAGCCGTGCGCTTCAGCGGTATCCTGTTTGTTGGGACTTCCAAATGCGATATGTGTCCGGACTCGAATGAGCGACGGCCGTTCCGCCTCATCCTCACTCGCCGCTCTGATCGCTTCGTCAATGGCGTCAAGATCATTGCCGTCTTCAACTGATGACACGTGCCAGCCGTACGCTTCAAATCGCTTTATCACATCTTCCGTGAACGCGAGGTCCGTGCTGCCGTCGATGCTGATCTCGTTGTCGTCGTAGAGATAGATAAGATTGCCGAGTTTGAGATGACCGGCCAGTGACGCAGCCTCGGACGCGACGCCTTCCATCAGGTCGCCGTCGCTGACAATGCCGTAGATGCTGTAGTTGATGATCCCGAAGTTCGGCTGGTTGTAGCGCGCTGCGAGATAGCGTTGCGCAATTGCCATTCCCACACCATTGGCAAAACCCTGCCCGAGCGGCCCCGTGGTGGCTTCAACACCTGGCGTATGTCCGTACTCAGGATGGCCCGGAGTTTTGCTTCCCCACTGTCGGAAACTCTTGATCTCGTCGAGTGAAAGGTCGTAACCCGTCAAGTGCAACAGGCTGTAGAGCAACATACAGCCGTGCCCGGCAGAGAGAACAAAGCGGTCGCGGTTAAACCAGCGGGGATTGTTTGGATTGTGCTTGAGATGACGAGTCCAGAGCACGTACGCCATCGGAGCAGCGCCCATCGGCATGCCGGGGTGTCCCGACTTGGCCTTCTGCACGGCGTCCATGGCGAGACAGCGAATCGTGTTGATGCAGAGTTGGTCGAGTTCGGAGTTGGCCAGAGTTCAATCCCCTAGTTCTGAAATAGTGTGAGGGTAAGCAGGGAAACACGAAGAAGATAGGGAAGAGTCATGAAAAATCAAACGATGAACTGGGAGGTGTTCTGAATTTGTGCGGTCAGGACTTACCTGCCAGACGGCGTAGCAGGCTGGCGTCCTGACCGAAACATCTTTTGTGTCAGGAGGAAACTCCTGACACCACTGCCTATTGCATCGTGTAGAAGACCGACTGCACGTCGTCGTCCTCTTCTAATTCATCCAGGAGTGCCTGGACTTCCTTTGCCTGGGCTTCCGGCAATTCTTTGGTCGTAGTTGGAATGTATTGAAGCTCAGCACTGATCACCTCGATGCCTTTTTCTTCGAGAAACTTCTGCATCTTCCCGTAGTCATGGAAGGATGTATAGATGTGCAATTCCTGCTCGTGCTGCACAAGGTCATCGAGGCCGTGGTCGATCGCTTCAAGCTCGAAATCGTCGACATTTCCCACTGCTGTCGCACGGATGCGAATAAGTCCCTTGCGCTCGAACAAAAACGCGATGGACCCGCTGGCTCCCATCGATCCTCCGTGCTTGGAGAAATGATGGCGGATGTTTGCCACTGCCCGCGTGGGGTTATCCGTTGCGCAGTCGACAATCACGGCAATACCGTGGGGTGCATAGCCTTCGTACACCATTTCCTGGTAGCCGGTTGTGTTTTTCTCCGAGGCCCGCTTGATAGCTGCTTCGATGCGATCCTTCGGCATGTTAACGCTCTTAGCGTTCTGCATGGCGATGCGAAGCCGCGGGTTTCCTTTCGGGTCGGGTCCGCCTGCCTTCACCGCAATGGCGATTTCTCGACTGATGCGGTTGAACGCCTTGGACATGCGCGCAAACCGGGCGAACATCTTGTATTTTCGTTTTTCGAAAATGCGGCCCATAGTCTTTCGGAGCTCGTAATCCTTTCGCTACACTGGGAACATACAAATCAAATAGTTGAAATGGAAGACGATTTATACGGAAGATGTTTCTGCAATCGAGAAATCTTGCTTAAGCGAGATTGTTTTAATATCATCCTGCAATTGAAAACGACAATGAATAGAGGAGAGTAACAGCTATGGGAATGAGTCGTGTAAGTTGGAACGAATACTTCATGCGTATTGCGGAAGAAGTGGCAACGAGAAGCACCTGCGACCGGAAACATATCGGCGCCGTGGTGGTGCGAGATAAAACGATCCTTTCAACCGGCTACAACGGAAGTCTCCGCGGCGCGTCTCACTGCGACGACGCGGGACACGATATGGACAACGGTCATTGCGTCAGGACAGTACACGCGGAGTCCAATGCGGTGGCACAAGCGGCAAAGAATGGAGTGGCATTAGACGGCTCGGATCTTTACGTGACGGCTTCGCCCTGCCTGACCTGTTTCAAGCTTGTCGCCAACTGCGGGATCAAGGCCGTCTATTATAAAGAGTTCTACCGCGACGAGCGAATCAACGACTACGCGAGGCAAGCGGGACTGCAGTTGGTGTACATGGGGAAGTTATAAAACGACTCGCCCCATCATTAGAAACGACGGGGCGAATCGAACAGCTCCGCAGGTAGGATTCTAACTCCCGAAATTACCCACGAGTGATTTGTGCGAGTGGCTGTAATTTCGAGGATCCCGCCGTTCTTTGGCGGGACTACAACTTCGCTCCGCAGGTAGGATTCGAACTCCCGAAATTACCCACGAGTGATTTGTGCGAGTGGCTGTAATTTCGAGGATC
>CAYJSZ010000159.1:1215-4522 GCA_964372545.1 uncultured Ignavibacteriaceae bacterium | reverse complement strand
CACGTACTGCAGAATGCCGTCGTTCTTGTAGTAATCCACCTCGTTCGGTGTGTCGATGCGGGCTGTGGCGCTGAACGTGATCGTCGTTCCGTCCTGCTTTGTTGCTTTCACGCGCATCTTCTTCATCGGTTGCAACCCTTCGGCAATGCCTTCAATGTCGTACGTCTCAAATCCCGTTAATCCTAAGCTCTTGGCATTCTGATCTTCCTCGAATTGCAACGGCAGAACTCCCATGCCAACGAGATTGCTTCTGTGAATGCGCTCGAAACTCTCGGCAATCACCGCTCGAACGCCGAGCAGTCGCGGACCCTTTGCAGCCCAGTCGCGCGAGGAACCCGAGCCATACTCTTTTCCTGCGATGATGACAAGCGGTACTCCTTCGTCCTTGTATTTCATCGCGGCATCATAGATCGTGATCGGCTCGTTGGAAGAAGGATGGATCGTCCAGCCGCCTTCCGTGCCGGGAGCCATCTGGTTGCGCAGGCGAATGTTGGCAAATATCCCCCGCATCATCACTTCGTGATTCCCGCGCCGAGAGCCGTACGAGTTGAAGTCCTTTTGCTCGACACCGTTCTGGACGAGATATTTCGCGGCAGGGCTTTTTCCCGAGATAGAGCCGGCCGGCGATATGTGATCTGTCGTGACAGAATCACCAAGCACGGCGAGAACTTTTGCTGACCGGATATCCTGCAGCGGTTTCGGCTCGCGGGGTAAATTCTCGAAATACGGAGCTGCCTTGATGTACGTGGACTTATCTTCCCACACAAATCGAGCGCCCTTCGGAACCGGAAGCGTGTTCCATTCCTGACCGCCATCGAACACATTGGCGTACTCCTTATGGAACATCTCGGACTTCACGCACGTGCGGATCGTTGCCTCGACTTCTTCCGGCGATGGCCAGATGTCTTTGAGATACACTGGCTTGCCGTCTCCTCCAGTGCCAATCGGTTCGTTCTGGAGGTCGAAATCCATAGAGCCTGCAAGTGCGTACGCCACGACAAGCGGGGGTGAGGCAAGATAATTAGCTCTCGTGTGTGGATTAATTCGGCCTTCAAAGTTTCTGTTGCCCGAAAGGACGGAGACAGCCACAAGGTCATTCTCCTGCACAGCTTTTGCAATCGATTCTGGCAATGGACCGCTGTTGCCAATGCAGGTCGTGCAGCCGTATCCCACGAGATTAAAGCCGAGGGTGTCGAGATATTTGTTCAATCCTGCCTCAGCCAGGTAATCCGTTACGACTTTCGACCCCGGTGCGAGGCTTGTTTTCACCCACGGCTTCGAATTCAGTCCGCGCTCGACAGCTTTCTTTGCGAGTAATCCCGCCGCGACCATGACGGAAGGATTCGATGTATTCGTGCAGCTTGTGATCGCTGCGATAACCACCGAGCCGTGCGTCAAGTCGAATTCACCACCGTTCTTTCGCACGTGAATCGTCTTCAGGCAATTATCCACAATCGATTGATCCATGACCGGCGCGAAAGGACTTCCACCCTCATCCACCCATTTGGCGACTGCGTCTTTGTTGAGCGACGCGCCTTTTGATTCAAGCATCTCAACGAGTGATGTACGGAATGATCGCTTGGAAGTCGAGAGCGTCACGCGGTCCTGCGGCCGTTTGGGTCCGGCGAGGCTCGGTTCCACGGTTGGTAAGTCGAGTTCAAGTACGTCGCTAAATTCTGGCTCGGGACTCTTCGCCGAATGAAACAGACCCTGCTCTTTGCAATACGCCTCGACGAGCGCAACGAGCTCATCGCTCCGTCCGGTGAAGCGGAGGTAGTTCAACGTCTCGTCGTCGACGGGGAAGAATCCCATCGTTGCGCCGTACTCCGGCGACATGTTGCCGATGGTGGCCCGGTCGGCTAAGCTGAGCGAGGAGATGCCGGAGCCGAAGAACTCGACAAACTTTCCGACGACCCCCTTCTTGCGAAGCATCTGCGTGACGGTCAGAACAAGATCGGTCGCCGTAGCGCCGGGTCTGAGTTTTCCGTGAAGTTTGAATCCGACCACCTGCGGAATCAGCATCGAGATCGGTTGGCCTAACATTGCCGCCTCCGCTTCGATGCCCCCAACTCCCCAACCGAGCACGCCTAATCCGTTGATCATCGTCGTGTGCGAATCGGTGCCGACGAGCGTGTCGGGATAGGCGTACGTTTCGCCGTTCTCATCCGTGGTGAAGACGGCTTTGGCAAGATACTCAAGATTGATCTGGTGAACGATGCCGGTGCCGGGCGGAACGACGCGGAAATTCTTGAACGCTTGCTGTCCCCACCGCAGGAAGGCGTAGCGTTCTTTGTTCCGCTCAAACTCTTTCTCAACGTTCAGCATGAAGGATGCTTCTGTTCCATACTCGTCCACTTGTACGGAGTGGTCTATGACGAGGTCGACGGGCTGAAGAGGGTTGATCTTTGCTGCATCTCCTCCCATGTTCACCATAGCATCCCGCATGACCGCTAAATCGACGACGCACGGCACGCCAGTGAAGTCCTGGAGGAGAACACGCGCCGGCATGAACGCAATTTCTTTGTCAGGAGTCGCTTTGGGGTTCCAGCGAACGAGTGATTCAATATCTTCCTTGCGAACTACGCGGCCATCTTCCTGTCGGAGAAGATTCTCGAGGAGTATTTTCAAAGAAATGGGAAGCCTGCTGAGGTTAATTCCGAGGCTTTTCTCTAATTTCGGGAGGGAGTAATACTTGTACGAACGGTTTCCGACTTTCAGTTCGGTTAAAGTTTGATGGCTATCCGTACTTTTCATGGCGATCTCCTCGTGAACGAACGAGTGTCACTAGTGCGACGCAATATAGGAAAAACAACCGAGAAACTCTATCCTGTACACTGTTTCGTATTCTTCTACTTTTTTGTTTATATTATCCAGCGATTTCTCAAAGAGGAAATGATGATTGATGTTTCAAAGAAAGTAATGACACTGCGTACTGCCATTGCTTCTGCGACCTTAAGCGCAAGCCCATCCGCAATCCGGGCGCTCCGCGAGAACAAGCTCCCGAAGGGCGACCCGCTTCCTGTTGCAAAAGTCGCAGCAGTCCAGGCGGCGAAAAACACCAGCCAGCTTATTCCGTACTGTCATCCGATCCCGCTCGATTTTGTCGACTGTCGATTTGAGATTGGCACCGACAAGATCGAAGTGATGACTGAAGTGACAGCAATATACAAAACTGGCGTTGAAATGGAAGCCCTCGTCGCTGCATCTGCGGCTGTGTTGACACTGTATGATATGATGAAGGCCGTCGATGAGAATATGCAGATACTGGGCGTCAAACTGGTGAAGAAAACCGGAGGGAAATCGGACT
>CAYJSZ010000159.1:0-1115 GCA_964372545.1 uncultured Ignavibacteriaceae bacterium | reverse complement strand
GGCGGGACGGGTCTTGGTCCTCGCGACAATACTCCCGAAGCAACGGCTCGAATCATTGAGCGTGAAGTGCCCGGAATTACCGAAGTGCTGCGGGCTTACGGACAAGACCGGACGCCGCTCTCGATGCTCTCCCGCGGCAAAGCGGGCGTTTGCGGCAAGACCATCATCATCAACTTACCGGGTTCGAAGCGCGGAGTCTCAGAATCGCTCGACGCGCTCTTCCCGTGGCTGCTTCACGCGTTCAAGATGATGGAAGGAGAGAGTCACTGAGTCGCGTTGCCAGGCGGTCATGCCTGCCCGACGCCAGTTCTGAAAAACACCCGCTGTCCGCCCAACGGACCGGAGCTAGGCTGCGGCGACGAAATGTTCGGGGCGTACACTACACGAACTGTGCCGACTCCAGCGCGGCGGGTGGCCGCTAAAAATAAACCAACTTTTATTTTGAGGGGAGATTGCACCCCTTTTTCAGCCGTCAGCTTGAGCGACTGGTTAGCCAGCGGCCCCTGCGGTTAGCGGTAGATTTCTCTTCGATGGCCAATCGCGTGAATAACCAGCGTTCGCTCTTTGTGCAAGATTTGGTAGATGATTCGATAATCACCTTCGCGGAGTTTGAATAAGCCTGAAAGCTCCCCTTTCAAGGCAGTAGGTTTGATGGAAGGAAAGTTTTCAGATAGCCAATCGATCCGTTCGACAATTCTCGTTGCGACATTCTTATCGAGCCGCTCTAACTCGCGAATTGCCGGTTTGAGAATTCGGATGGAGTAAGAGGCCATTAACGCAAACCAAGTTTGCTGACCAACCGATTAAAGTCCTCTCCTCGTTGACCCTTTGCAACAGCTCTTTTCTGACGCAGGAGTCTTGTTCGCAACGATTTTTTGAAAGCCAAATTTTCATCCGGATCACCGAGCAATTGAAGAAGTTTTTCTTCGACGGCCCGGTCGATCATATTGGCCAATTCAGATTTAGTGATTCTTGCAGTGGATGTGTGCATTTACCTCCTCACGGAATATGATGCCAATAATTTACGAAAAGTGTTGATAAATGTCGAGAGCCACCGCCCAACGATTGCGCTCAGCGGCGGGCGCGTTCTTCGCGCCCGTCCGCTGGAGCGCCTT
>CAYJSZ010000158.1:0-4522 GCA_964372545.1 uncultured Ignavibacteriaceae bacterium | reverse complement strand
GGCCCGACAAAGCATGTGCCGATTAATTCGTCCTTGAGAACGTCAAAAGCTTCCTTTGTAAGAAAGACAAGGTACTTTCTTTTATGATTGTGCCTTGACTTTGCCATAGGGGGATACCTCGGTCTACTTGAAAGCGTTGCCTAATGTTTTTGCCAGTTTACTTCTGGCGGTGGCAGCTAACTAGCGAATTAACGAACTTCGTTTATTTGTATTGTAAGAGAAGCGTCTATTCAAAACCGCGAATGTTGGATAGACGCCTCAGGGTATGGGTCGCCCATGGCTAACTCTTCTTCAAATCCTCCGCGCGGATCGGCAGCTTGCGGATCCGTTTGCCCGTCAGCGCAAAGATCGCGTTACAGACGGCGGGAGCGACCGGCGGCAAACCCGGCTCGCCGATGCCGCCCATCGATTCGGTGCTCGGAATGATGTACACTTCCACCTTCGGCATTTCGTCGATACGCAGAATCTGATAGTCGTGGAAGTTGCTCTGTGCAACGCGGCCTTTCTCAATCGTGATCTCATCTTTCATCGCTGCGCTCAGGCCGTAGACAATCGCACCTTCAATCTGTGCCTCAATCGTCTTGGGGTTCACGACGGGACCGCAATCGACTGCCGCTACGACACGGTGGACCTTGAGCGTTCCGTTTTTTTCGACAGAGACTTCAACCACCTCCGCGATATTGCTGCCGAAGGATTCACAGCAGGCAATCCCGCGAGCGCGTCCGGCAGGGAGCGGTTTCCCCCAACCAGCCTTCTCCGCGGCCATTTCAAGGGCTCGTTTGAGTCGGGGTTTGTTTTCCAACAGGCGGCGACGGAACTCGAACGGGTCTTTCTTCGTCGCAGCACCAAGCTCGTCTACAAAGCTCTCGATAACAAACGCATTTTGCGATGGACCCACCGACCGCCATGCGCCAATCGGCACGCCTGTCTGGAGGATGTGTGAGTCGATGTAAACGTTTGCGATGCCGTACGGCGGCGTCGACCCGCCAGTGACAAGACCTTTCGACGAAGCGCCCACAACGCGATGCGTCCATGCAACTGGCCAGCCGTCGTTATCGAGGCCGGCGGAAAGCAAGTTATAAGTGGCGGGACGATAAAAGTCGTGCTGCATATCGTCTTCACGCGACCAAACCATCTTCGCCGGAGCTCCGACGGCTTTAGAAATCTTGACCGCTTCGGTCACGTAATCAGCCTGCAAACGGCGGCCGAATCCGCCGCCGAGGAGCGTGACGTTGACTCTGACTTTTTCTGGCGGAATGCCGAGCACGCGCGCGGCTTCGTTCTGCGCGCCCTGTGCGTTCTGTGTCGGCGCCCAGACTTCGCATTCATCGCCCCGCACGTGCGCCGTGCAGTTCATCGGCTCCATCGTCGCGTGCGCAACAAAAGGAGCATAGTAAACAGCTTCGACTTTCTTCGCGGCGGCGCTTAAGGCTGTCGCCGCATTGCCGACTTCGAATTCTTTTATGCCCGCGTTCCTCGCAGCTTCTTCGAACATCTTCCAAATGTTGGCCTGCGTTTGGCTTGCGTTCGGTCCTTCATCCCACTTGATCGACAATGCTTCGCGACCTTTGAAGGCTGCCCAGGTATTCGTCGCAATCACTACAACTCCTTCGTCGATCTGGATGACGTCCTTCACTCCAGCAATATTCCTGGCCTTGCTCGCCTCGAAGCTTGCTAATTTTCCACCGAAGACCGGGCAGTGCTCCACGCTCGCATACACCATGCCCGGCACGCTTACATCGATGCCGTACTTGGCACTGCCGTCAACGCGCTGCGGACTGTCGAGTTGATTCATCGGCTTGCCGATAATTGTGAAATCCTTGGGGTCTTTCAGCGGAGGATTCTGGGGGACTTCAAGTTTTGCAGCCGCGTCCACGAGTTCACCATACGACAGTTTCTTGCCGCTTGGTTTGTGAACGACCATGCCTTTTTCCGCGTAGCAGGTCGATTTCTCAACTCCCCACTGCTGCGCGGCTGCTGTGACCAGCATATCACGCGCTGCCGCCCCGGCTTTTCTCAGCGGCTCGTACGACGTGCGTACGCTGCTGCTTCCACCGGTGCCTTGCCTTCCGTATTTCGTCGGATGCCCGGGCGCTTGCTCGATCTTCACTTTCGACCAATCGGCTTCGAGCTCGTCGGCCACAATCATCGGCAGCGATGTGCGCACGCCCTGGCCCATTTCTGATTTTGCGACGGTGATCGTGACGCTTCCCGTTTTGTCGATGGAGAGGAACGCGTTCGGTGCGAATCCTTCCCCCGCTGCTGCCGCGAGGAGCTCGCGGTCTTTTGTCGGCAGATAAAAGCCAAGGACAAATCCCGTCCCGGCCACGGAGACGACTTTCATGAAGTCGCGTCGGGTAATCGTCGAAGTCATCATCGCTCACCTCCCTGGCCATTGCCGCCCACCGGCCGCGGGGTTTCTGCTGCGCGATGGATCGCGCGGCGAATGCGGTTGTAGGTTCCGCACCGGCAGATGTGTCCGCCCATCATCGCATCGATGTCTTCGTCGGACGGTTTCGGTTTTAGAGCAAGCAGCGCGGCGGCAGACATCAATTGTCCGGACTGACAATAGCCGCACTGCGGGACGTCTTCTTCGATCCACGCAAGCTGCAACGGATGGCTGCGGTTTGCCGAGAGTCCTTCGATGGTAGTAACTTTCTTGTTCGCTACCATCTCGATCGGTGTAACGCAGGAGCGCTCTGCCTCGCCGTTCACATGCACGGTACATGCGCCGCAGTAGCCGTGTCCGCACCCGTACTTGGTGCCGGTGTAGCCGATGACGTCGCGGATCACCCAGAGCAACGGCATCGCGGGGTCGACGTCAACGGTGTGTTTCTTGCCGTTGACGGTGAGAGAAATTGAAGCCATAAGGACCTCCTCACGTTATGGTGAGATATAGTTACAGACTTGATTGCAGATGGAAGAATGGGTGCAAGAATGTAGGAAAAGGCGAGGAAAAAGGAAAGGGGCGACGTTTGCTTCTATCGGCGTATCACTTTGGAGTGGGCTGTGCGAGGACCTCCACGAGAGGCGAGCCTTCGACAGTAGCCGGATACTGGAGATTGAGCAGCTTTGCGAGGGTTGGAGCGATGTCGACGGTGTGAACGGGACGGTCAACGCGCTTGGCTTTCAGGCTGCCTCCCCATACCACAATCGGAACGTGGGTGTCGTAACGATAGGGCGTTCCGTGCGTCGTCCCGGTCGCTCGCGAAGTGATCAAGCATTCCTCGCAATAGCGGATGAGAAAATCTGTCCCGCGTGCGGGATAATAACTCCGTTGAAAGTGTTCGAGATAAGGACGCGAGGGAGTCTTGTTGTTCATCATCTCGCGGCGAAAATAGACGTCGGCAATACCATCGATGTTGAGCAATCCTTCACGCACGCGCCGCTCAAGCGTCAGGCTGTCGATGCCACCTTTTGCCGCAGCGGAATAATTGAGGAAGGCATTGGATTGAATGAGCGATTCGTTAAGCCGTAATTCTTTCTGAAGAGCACGATCCAGCTCCTCAACCTCTGCATTGATCTGTTTGTCCAGGCGGATGCGACGAGCCGGCTCCTGCTTCATCTTCGTGAGGTATTCGGGAAGAGGCTGCACACCGTGATCGGCACTGAAAGCCACCAGAACTTTACCCGCTCCGACTTTCTTTTCGACCTCAGCCAAAAAATCTCCCAACGCCTTGTCGAGTCTCAATAGGTGGTCATGGATCTCATGGCTGTTCGGTCCGAAGTCGTGTCCGATATAGTCGGTGCACGAAAGGTCGACATTGAGAAGGTCCGTTACCTGGCGTTGGCCGAGTTGCTCTGCGCGAAAGGCTTCCGTTGCAAATGCCAAGGTGTAGAGATCACCGAACGGAGTGTTCAGAAGCTCATCGATTTTTATGGAACGAATCTCGTGCGGAAAGGAATTACTCGACCCCAATTTCGATTCACCTTCCATGTCATCCGGTCCATCCGCGGCATAGGCAGATTCGGGCATGAACTTTGTCCATGAGTCCGGCACGTGCGATTCGATCCAGCCCGAAGCGTTAAATGTCTTCGCCCATGCGGGCGATTGCGCAGTGTAATAATCCGACGTCACCATGTGCCCCGTTTTGCTGTCGTACCAAAAGGCGTAGTTCGCGCGATGCCCTCCCATGATGATGGCGGCGCGCTCTTTTCCCGAGACCGAGATTACTTTCGATTCGGGTGAAGCAATTTTCAGCCAATCCCCCAGGCTTGTGACCGCGAGATTTTTGGGAGAGTACCTGCCTCCTTCACCTTCGACCTGCCCTGCGGTGGAATCACCGACGCAATACACCCGTTTTCTCGTTACCGGGTCAAGCCACTCGTTCGAAACAATTCCGCTCGTGCGAGGGTAGGCACCGGTGGAGAGCGCCGCGTGTCCAGGTGCCGTCCAACTTGCGGCGTAGTTGAGATCGGCGTTGGTGTAGACGATTCCTTCTGTTGTCAATTTTTTGAATCCGCCGGTAAATTGACCTGCAAACCGATCCAGGTAATCCGCGCGCATCTGATCGATGGATAT
>CAYJSZ010000157.1:0-4556 GCA_964372545.1 uncultured Ignavibacteriaceae bacterium | reverse complement strand
AGGGCCGTTGGCATGCCTGACCTCCATCTTTCACTGTCGTTCCATACCGCAATTCTTCTCGGTGCGGCAGTCCTCGCAGTTTTATTTGCCTGGTTCATCTACCGAACCACCGTCCCACCTGTCTCACGCCCACTGCGGCTCGTGCTTGGAACAGCACGCGGGTGTGCTCTCTTCCTTGTGGTGCTGTTGATCGCAGAGCCGATGCTTTCATTCTTGAACAAAACCGTCAATCAACCCACGACGGTTGTTCTCATCGACAACTCGCGTAGCATGTCTATTAAAGATCGCACGGGGGAACGGAGCGCTCTTTTGACGAGTGCTCTGCAATCGGAGCAGGTGCGCGGGTTGTCCTCCGTCGGTTCGCTTCGGTATGCGACCTTCGGCACGCAAACCCGATTCCTTGAATCGCTCTCTCCCGATTCGCTCACATTCACCGGCGACGGGACGGACATTGCCGCCGCGCTGAAACGAGTTAAAGAAGCGTCTTCGACCGCGAACATCCAGGCTATTATCTTGATGACGGACGGCAACGTCACGGTCGGCAGCAGCCCGACGTATGAGGCGGAGGAGATGGGAATTCCCGTCTTCACCGTCGGCATCGGCGATACCAGCGAGCAGCGCGATGTGCTTGTCAGAAAAGTCATCGCCAATGCCATCACCTACGCAGGCAACAAGGTTCCCGTCAACGTGACGCTGAAGAGCGTCGGCTACAACGGAGAGCGGGCAGAGGTCACTGTGCGGGACGAGGCCGGCGTGCTGGATCGCCGTGTGGTGACCTTGGCAAGCGGGACGCGCGAATATATCGTGCCGCTCTCGATGGTCCCCCAGAAAGAAGGGAGGCAAAAGTTCACCGTGGAGGTCTCTCGCCTGAACGACGAGCTTACCTACGTTAACAATCGCTCCAGTTTTTTTACGAACGTTTTGAAGAGTAAAATGCGCGTGCTGCTTCTCGCGGGAGCCCCGAGCGCCGATGTCTCCTTCGTCCGTCGTGCGCTGGAAGCCGACCAGAACATCGAAGTCAAGGCATTGATAGAGCGCGGGCAGGCAGGCCTAAGCTCACAGAACGTCGGCGGGCAGGGACAATATTACGAGGGCGCGTTTTCATCGTCGTTGGTGCAACAGGCAGAGTGCCTCGTCTTGATCGGTTTCCCGGGGCCTCAAACACCTGCCGCCGTTCTGGGCGCGGTGGCCGACGCGGCGAACAACGGCACGCCGATCTTTCTGATGCTCAGCCGGACGATGGATTTCACAAAACTCCGGGCCCTTGAATCCCATCTCCCGTTCTCGGTGCTGGGCGGAACGCCCGATGAGTACCAGGCTTTCTTTTCGGTGCCGGACCAGCAGCGCTCAAACACGGTACTCAAGCTGGACCGGGCTGAGAACACCGGCGTCTGGTCCAGGCTCGCTCCGATCTTCAAGCTGCAGATGGGCTTCCGGCCAAAACCGGAATCCGAGATTCTCGCCACCACGCGAATTCAAACTGTAACGACTGACGAAGCGTTCTTGGTAAGCCGGAATATCAACCGGAGGAAGTCGTTGGCGCTGTTGGGCTATGGTGTGTGGCGCTGGAAGATGCTCTCGGAAAATGTCCCAGCGGCAGAGACACTGTTGGAGGATTTCCTGAGCAACGCCGTCCGCTGGCTGACGACGAGGGAAGACGACCGACGCGTGCGGGTGCAGCCCGTGAAAGAGACTTTTGGAGGCCGGGACCCGATTGAGTTTTCCGGACAGGTGTACGATGAGAACTACAAGCCGGTCGATGATGCGCAGGTCATCATCACGATCGTGCGTGGGGACGAGCGAACCGAGGTCGCTCTTTCGCCGGTCGGGAGCGGACAATACGAAGGCTCGCTCGAGTCGCTGGAAGAGGGCGATTATCAGTTCACGGCTGAGGTCCGGACGAACGGCAGAGCGCTTGCGGAGGACCGGGGCACGTTTTCGGTGGGCGGGTTGAACGTGGAATTCCAGGAGACGCGCATGAACAAAGAGCTTCTCGAACAGCTCGCCATCCAGACTGGTGGACGGTACTACGCGGCGAACGATTTGCAGAACCTGGCTTCGACTGTCGCAGCGCTTCCCAACTTCAAGCCACGCGAGATTGTCCGCTCCGAAGACGTCGAGCTCTGGAACCGAAGCTGGATGCTGGCGCTGGTGGTCGGGCTCTTGAGTATCGAGTGGTTCGTGCGGAAGCGGAGCGGCATGTTATGAGATGATGAGCGTGTGGTGACGTTTGAACGTCCCTACCTAAACCTAAAGACATGAATATCTCCATCGTCGCCCTCGCCGTCGTCTTTTTCAACCCGTTGCTTGATTCTTGGACAGCCGATGAGTAGATTGACGCGCAAAAGCCATGGAGCGACTATTTCATCTCTTCGTTTGGGTTGTTTGTTTCCTGTCGCCTGCACTCTCGCAATCCATCTCTTGGCAGCGCGGCAACGGCCCGTACGGCGGCATTATTTACGCCATTGTCGAGAATACGGAGGGATGGCTCTTCTCCGCGAGCGAGGGCGCGGGAGTCTTCCGCTCCACCGATAACGGCGCGACCTGGTCGGAGGCCAGTACGGGGCTGACCGATGGAGTTATTCTTACGCTGGCGGTCCACAAGGATGGTGTGCTGTATGCTGGGACGGAGTCTGCCGGGGTCTTTCGCTCGACGAACAGGGGAGACTCGTGGGTCGCGGTCAACAATGGATTGATCAATAGTTCGCGCCCGTTCGTGATTTCGAACTTCCTTACGGTCAACGACAGCAACTATGTTTTCCTCGGCACGCTCGGCGACGGGATCTTCCGTTCTACAGACCGGGGCGAGAGTTGGGTTCAATTCAATAATAATTTAACCGACCTGAGAATTTTCTTCCTTGCGTCGAAAAGTGGCGGTGAGTTGTTTGCAGCAACGTTTAACGGAGGATTGTTTCGTTCTACCGATAACGGTACGACGTGGAGTTACCGCGGCCTGGCCAACGGGCGTATCTTTTCTCTCTCCATTACGCCGCAAGGGGAACTCTTCGTTGGAACGCAAACAAACGGCATTTATCGTTCAACCAACAACGGTATTGACTGGTCGCAATTGAACGCTGGCCTGCAACCGGGGGATGTCTATTTCTTGCACAGCGATAATACAGGAACAGTCTATGCGGCGACGTTCACGGGCGTTTACTCCCTCTCCCGCAACAGCACCAGTTGGACTCGATTGAACTCGGGGTACACCAGTCCGATTGCATTGAGCGTGACCTCAACGCAGAGCGGCGATCTGCTGTCGGGGTCCGGCGGGAACGGCGTCTTTCGACTACCGCGGGGAACAACCGCGTGGACCCAGAGCACCTCAGGCTTGACGAATGTCGATGTTCGTCAGCTTATTCGCACGCCGAACAACCATCTCTACGCAGCGGCATTCCGGTCGGGCGTCTTCCGGTCGACGGACAACGGACTGAGCTGGACATGGACCGGCACAGGCTTGGGTCTTGCCCGGCCCCTCACGATCGCCGCCAAGCCAAACGGGTTGATGTTTGTCGGAACGGAAGGGCGCGGCATCTTCCGCTCCGCCGACGGCGGACAATCCTGGACGCAACTGCCCACAAGTCCCATCGACATCAACCTCGACATTCAGGTTCTCCTGCCCCTTCCAAACGGCACGATACTCGCGGGCACAATCGGCCGAGGATTGTACCGAAGCACCGATGACGGTTCGACCTGGGAACAGATGAGTACGGGGCTGAGCAGCGGCGTCTTTTTCTCGCTTGCCGCGGACCAGACCGGCAACCTGATCTTTGCCGGGACGCTCCTCGACGGACTTATCCGCTCAACTAATGGTGGCTCGAGTTGGACGGCGGTGAACAATGGCTTGCCGCCGGCCAGTTCTCGTAACCCCCTGCCCGATGTCCGGGCGATCCTTTTCCACTCAGGCGGAGAAATCTTTGTCGGTACATACGGGAGCGCCGTGTACAAGTCCACCGACAACGGCAACAGCTGGGTTGCAGCGAATGTCGGCTTCACGAACAATTTCGTTCAGTCGTTTTCAGCAAACGCCGAGGGTCATCTCTTCGCTGCAACGAATGGCGGCGGGGTGTTTCGCTCGACAGATAACGGCAGTTACTGGGCGGCAGTAAACGATGGTTTGCTGTACCTGAACGCGCGCGCACTCGTGATCACCGCCAGCCAACATCTCATCGTTGGAACCAGACCTGTGGGCGTGTTTCGAACCCCTACGACGACAACTCCCGTGGTCGTGGAGATACTTCCCGACCGTTTCGATCTTGCACAAAACTATCCCAATCCGTTCAATGCCGGCACCATGATCGAATTTCAAATGCCCTCGACAGAACATGTTTCATTGAAAGTCTACGACCTCCTGGGCAAGGAGGTGGCAACGCTCCTCTCGGAAATGCTTCCCGCGGGTAACCACCGCATCCCCTGGAATGCGCAAACTGTTTCCAGCGGCATTTATATATACCGGGTAGAAGCAGGAACGTACCGCTCCTCGAGAAAAGCAGTGCTCTTGAAGTAACGCTCCTTCCTTCTTTCAGCCGCTCTGTCTCACAAAACAAATTCTTAATCTT
>CAYJSZ010000156.1:0-4780 GCA_964372545.1 uncultured Ignavibacteriaceae bacterium | reverse complement strand
TAAGATACGGAAACTTCAGAAAAAGTCATTCTGCGCCCCGCTTTCAGCGGGGTAAACTGCGCGAGGAATCTGATCGGGAAGGGTTCAAAAACGGGATTCTTCTCCCGACGAGTCGGGATCAGAATGATATATCAGCGCCTTATTTCTTCAGCAGGGTCGGCTACGTTTTCCGAACGCGCGTCTGACCGTCGGGCAGGTTGGCTTGCCCCGTCCCGCTTTGCGGGATCGGGGCGAGCAGGCGGGAGAATTCGCGGACGATTCTAAGCTCGGGGTACTCGTCCTTGAAAGCTTTCTTAAGATCGGGGTTCAGCTCAAAGGCCTGTCCGAACGCCTTCAGCGCTTCGGTAGTTTGGCGCAGAGACAGGAGAATCTTTCCCAACGAGTAATGGGCGATGGAAAAACCCGGGCTCAGAGAAATGGATTTTTCGAGGGCTTCCTGAGCCTCATCAACTTCACCGGTCTCGAAGAGCGTTTCGCCGTAATCGAACCAGGCCTCGGCATTCTTCGGGTCGAGTTGCAGGACCATCCTGTAGCTCTCAAAGCTCTCCTGAATTCGACCAAGGTTATACTCCGCGTCGGCACGGGCGTACCACAGTTCAGGATAATCCTTGCAGATCGATATGGCCTTCTTGTAATCGACCAGCGCCTTTTTCGGCATATCGAGCGCGTCGTAACAGCAACCCCGGCCGAAGTAGGATTCGTAATGCCGGTTGTCGTACTTGACCGCATTCGAGAAGCTCACGATCGCTTCTTTAAAGCGCCCCAGCTCTTCGTACGCGTTGGCAAGATTGTGCCACGTCGGCACGTCGCTCGGCTCGTACTTCAGCGTCATCTTGTAGCACTCGATCGCTTCTTTCAGGTTGCCCTTGTTGGCGTGCACATTCCCTTTGTTATACCAGGCAGCGGGGAACTCCTCCCGGATAGCCAAGGCCATGTCGTAGCTTTCGAGAGACTTCTCGTGCTGGCCCATCCGACTCAGGACGATGCCTCTATTATACCACGCGTTGAAGTTGTACGGGTCGCGATCCAAATGCTCTTCGTAGCATGCGATCGACTCATCCAGCTTATCGAGGAAATCGTAGCAATAGCCCAACTCATACCAGGCATCGGAGTGCTCGTGGTTGAGCTGCAAAATGAATTTGAAGATTCCCATCGCCTCTTCAAACTTTTCTTCTTTTTCAAGCGTCACACCTTTGTGAAAGAGTGCGTCCTCGTGTGTCGGTTCAAGCTCCAGCGCGGAATTAAAGCACGCGAGGGACTCTTCCACGCGATTCATGTTGTCGAGCGTGATGCCCTTGTTGACGAAAATCTCCGGGTCTGTTGGGTTCAGGCTGATGGCTTTGTCATAATGCAGGATTGCCTCTTCGTAACGCAAAAGATTGTTGAGGATCATTCCTTTGCGCTGCCAGGCGTCGGAGCTGAACGGCTCAAACGACAACAGTCGGTCGGCAAAATTGAGGGCTTCGTCGAATAGCTCGTGCTCGAAGTAGAACTGGATGATCTCCTCAAGAGCTTCCGTGTTGTTGATGTCCTTCTCGCCGTTCTTCAACTGCTCGCGAAATCTCTTCAGGTCTTCGTCCGAGCGGTCATTGGGTCGTGGAGCTTGGTTCTCGTCGTCGAATTTATCAAAGTCGGGCATTGCGCAAAATCCTCCGGACGCATTCTTGATCGCGTCGTTCTCACCCCCCAGTCACTTAACGAATTTCGTGCTGATTCAATAAAACGAAATCCGGAGTTGAAGTCAAGCAAGGACTGAGATGGGCACGGTTGTCGTGCGTTGGCACAGACGATGAACGAGAAGGATGTTTGATTTTGGAAGGAAGTACGGTTATATTAGCAGTTCCAAGTGAGAAGATGATCGCCGAAAACATTGAAAATGTTCGAAGAAGGATACGAGAAGCATGTTTTCGGTGCGGCCGGAATCCGGATGACGTGCACCTGGTGGCAGTGACGAAGACGTTTCCGCCGGAAACAATTCGCGAAGCCATTGCGGCAGGGGTTTTAGATCTCGGCGAGAACTATGTGCAGGAGCTGAACGAGAAGAGAAAGCAGTTAGAGGGTGAGCGCATTCGCTGGCATTTCATCGGCCATTTGCAGTCGAATAAAGTCAAGTACATTGCCGACTACATTCACTTGGTTCACTCGGTAGACAACGTGCGGGTGGCGGAAGAGATCGACAAGAGGGGCGAAAAGGCAAACCGTAAGCTTGATCTGCTTGTTGAAGTGCACACGACAGACGAAGCGACGAAGCACGGCGTCTTACCGGAAAAGGCTGTCGAATTAGTCCGAGAGATATCGGGTTTCCCGTGGGTTCGAGTGCAAGGATTGATGACGATGGGTCCGTTTTCAGATGACCCGAACGATTCGCGGCCGTCGTTCAAACAGATCGTTGAGCTAAGAAAGAAAATTGAACGGGAAGGGATCCCCAATGTCTCCATGCAGCACGTGTCGATGGGGATGACCCACGATTTTGAAGTTGCCATAGAAGAAGGGGCAACGATGGTGAGAATCGGGACGGCGATTTTTGGTCCGAGAATATACGCTGAATAGCCTTCCATCAACGAAAGGGCGATCTTATGAAACTCACGCCACTAGAAGTCCGACGACAGCAGTTCAAAAAAGTGTTGCGCGGGTACGATCCTGTCGAGGTCGATACCTTTCTCGAAATGGTTTCCAACGAGCTTGAGGAATTCATCAGGGAGAACAAAGAGTTCCAAGGAAAAGTGATGGAGCTGGAAGTGCAGTTGCGAGACTACAAGAATATGGAGAAGACACTCCAGCAGACTCTCATTCAAGCGCAGGAAGCGAGCGGCAAATCAATTGAGAACTCCCGAAAGGAAGCGCAATTGATCGTGCAAGAGGCGGAACTCAAGGCGCAGCAGATTCTCGACAAAGCCCGACAGGATTTCTCGCACATCAAAGAAGATATCTCCGGTCTCAAAGCCCGCAGGGAAAGCATTGTGAGCAGACTGAAAGTGCTCCTTTCCTCCGAGATCGAATTAATAAAAGCGCTTGAGCTTGACGACGAAGTATTGCAAAAAGACCCTTCGTTCGGGACTGGAAAAGACTATCTCGAAGTGGACGAAATTCTCAAGAAACTCTGATCCGCCATGACGGAACTTCGCCGACACATTAATGACGCCGTTGAGATCATTCGCCGCGAGACGAAAGCAAAGCCCCCGATCGGTATTATCCTGGGCACCGGACTCGGTGGACTCTCCAAGGAGATCAAGCAGGATACGGTGATTGATTACGAAGAGATCCCGCATTTTCCGATCTCGACCGTCGAGTCCCATCATGGGAAGTTGATCTTCGGAAAACTCGCCGGCAAGAACGTTGTAGCGATGCAAGGGCGCTTTCACTACTACGAGGGGTACACCCTGCAGCAGGTGACGTTCCCCGTGCGCGTGATGAAATTCTTAGGCGTCAAGACGCTGCTTATTTCCAATGCAGGCGGGGCGCTCAATCCACTCTTCCGCAAGGGCGATGTCATGATCGTCTCGGACCACATCAATCTGATAGGCGACAACCCGCTCATCGGTCCGAACGATGACTCGCTCGGCCCGCGCTTCCCGGACATGTCCGAGCCGTATAGCAAGGAACTGATCGCGTTGGCTGAAGAGATCGCGCTCGATTTGAAGATCAAGCTGCAAAAGGGTGTGTATGTTGCCATGCAGGGACCGAACCTGGAGACTCGTGCAGAGTACCGGTTCTTGCGGACAGTCGGAGCGGATGCAGTAGGGATGTCGACCGTACCGGAAAATATCGTCGCAGTGCACATGGGGATGCGAGTCTTAGGGTTCTCGATTCTGACGGATGAATGCTTCCCCGATGCGCTTAAGCCGGTGACACTCGAAGAGGTAATCGCCGTAGCCAACAAGGCCGAGCCGAAGATGACGGCGGTGATGAAGGAAGTGGTGAGGCGCATGAAAGTCTAATGGTAATTTGGAGTTTCCAGTTGTCGGTTCTTAACTCGAAACTAAGAACCCGCAACTCTAAACTATCTTTTGGTGGAAAGAAATGACACTCTATCATCATTCAGCCATGAGCGTTGTCCTCGTCGCGCTACTGTCTTTCTCGGTGGTTGGACAAGAGAAGGAGCCGGCACGCACAATCAGAGTGCAAGGGACGGGTAAGGTGAAAGTCATACCGGACCAACTGCATCTGGCAATCCAAATAAATATCCCTCGAGCTGAAACGGCGGCCGAAGCACTTTCCCGTAACAGTCAGTTGACTTCTCAAGTGATCGCGATGGTCAAACGATTTGGAATCGTTGAGGGGGACCTGCAAACGACCCGCGTGTCGGTCAACCCGGTTTATGATTACGACAAGCGTATTTCACCTCCGCCCATCGTTGGCTATTCGGCACAGAATGAAGTGACGGTTGTCGTGCGGAAGATAGAAGACGCGGGCAAAATCATGGATCAGGCAGTGAAGAATGGAGCGACGGGATTTGGCCAATTGCAGTATGAAAGCTCCAGACGCACAGAGCTTGAACGCGAAGCCCTCAAGAAGGCAGCCGATGATGCACGCGCAAAGGCTGAAGTCTTGGCGAAACAGCTTGGCGCGGCACTTGGCCGGGTTATTTCCGTTGCCGAAGCCGGTGTTAGCTCACCGCCACCCTTCATGCCCATGGCGATGGAAGCCAGAGCGGCTGCCAATGTTCCGGTGATGCCGGGAGAAATGGAAATAACCGCAGCAGTCGAGGTTGTGTTCGAACTAAAATATTCAAGTTGACCGCCTAATTGGAAAGGGCTGAAGCCCTTGGGCTTTTTTATTG
>CAYJSZ010000155.1:0-4804 GCA_964372545.1 uncultured Ignavibacteriaceae bacterium | reverse complement strand
TGACAACAACTCCCAACGCTGTAAACAATAGTATCGACACCCACCGGAGCAACGACTCAGTTTTTTTCATACCAGCACCTTCTCAGTTTTGTTGTGGAGGAACGAAGCCCTGTGATCCGTTCGACATCGGCATCTGCTGCGTTGTCAGAATCTGTGGTCCAAAGAGCAGACTTCCCATCAATAGAATAAACGCGATCGACGCTGCCAGCGCGAGACGAAACGCGGCAGGCTGGGCATTCAATCCATAGACCGGCGTCGTCGCGAACGTATTTTGCATCCGCAAGTCAAGTCCGGCAGGAATTGGGTCTAACAACGTCGCGAGCTTCGACCGCAGCGCGAGCGTCGAGTTCAAAAATCTCCGGCACTCCGCACACGTGCTCAGATGGGCGAACAGTCCCGGCTGGAACTGTTCCCCCAGCTCACCATCAATGAACTGGCTGATCTGTTCTTGATACTCATCGTGTGTCATGGCGTTACTCCTTACGTCATTCTTTGTAAAGCAGACCCTATCCTCACCTTCCCCTAAAAGGGGAAGGGATTAATATTATCCCAAATACGGTGTCAATTTTTTGAGCAAAGCTTTCCGCGCTTTGAAGATGCGCGACTTCACCGAGCTTTCCGTCGCTCCGGTCACTTCCGCAATCTCCGCGTACGAGAGCTGCTCGTACTCCCGCAGAACCAGCACCTCGCGATACTCTGTCTTCAACCGGTCGAGCGATTGCCGCACAAGCTCTTGCGTCTCAACCTGTTCATATTTCTCGAACGGCGTTTCTTCGTCCCACACATCCCCGGTGTCGATGCTGCCGTTGCGTCGTGTTTTTCTCAACATCTGCATGACCTCGTTACGCGCAATCCGGAATATCCACGCCCGCAACGATTGAGGATTCGCAAGCGAATGAATACCCGAACTGATTTTCAGAAACGTATCGTGCGCTGCGTCTTCTGCACTCTGTTCCTCTCTCAACAACCGGAGGCAATAGAGATAGACGGGCGTTTTGTACTTCTCATACAGCCATGCAAAGGCGCTGTTCTCTCCTTTTTGCAGCAGTCGGACGAGCTGTTCGTCGCCTGGTAATTGCACGCTTCTCCCGGTTAACGTGGTGGCAAGTTCAATACGGCGCCCGATGATCTATACTAAAGATGCACAAAGGGCGGAAAAGTTGCTGTCGGTTATCTCGAATGATCCAACCGCAGAGAGCGCTGAGTTGCGCAGAGGGTAGGAACAAATATTTGTTCGAGGTCTCAGCGTCTCTGCGTTGTAGCCCGTTGTCCCGTAAACAACAGGTTTTCCGGACGGTGGGTAGTGGTACGTTTTCAAATTAATTGTAGGGCGAATCGCTGATTCGCCTGGGCGAGACAGCGTCTCGCCCTACATATAGAACCAAGACGTACCATTACCGGACGGTTAGGTGGTTTGGAAGCAGGACAAAATCTTCGTATTTTCATGCCGATTTCTTTATTAAAAGAAGACATGACGACTGAAACCAAACATGCCGACCTCTCGTCGCTCCGGATCGACCGGTCAACGCCTCAAGAGCCATCCGGACAAAAAAGCGGGTTGGCGCTGAAAGTCATCGTTGGACTTGTGGTCATTGTCGCGCTGGTGGGGGGCTATTTTTTTCTCAGCAGTTTGCTGAAAACTGAGATTGAAGTGCAGCTCGCAACCGCAACGTACAGCTCACCCTCGCAAGCCAGCGCCGTGCTCACCGCAAGCGGCTACGTGGTGGCACAACGAAAAGCCGCTGTTGCCTCCAAAGGAACCGGCCGCTTAGTGTACCTTGGGGTAGAAGAAGGTGATCGCGTGAAGAAGAATCAGATAATCGCGCGGTTAGAGGATGCTGATGTCATCGCCTCGCTCGACCAGGCTCGCGCGAACCTGAGTGTGAACGAATCCGACCTTGTCGACGCGCGACAATGGCTTGAGCGACAGAAGAACCTCCTTTCACGGGGTCTCACATCGCAGGCGGAATACGACGGAGCCGATGCACGCTACAAGCGCGTCTTAGCCTCGATCGTCGCGGCGAAAGCGGCTGTAGCCGCTGCGGAGGTGTCGCTGGAGTACACCCGTATCCGCGCACCGTTCGATGGAACCGTGCTCTTGAAACATGCGGATGTTGGCGAAATCGTCGCGCCGTTCGGTGCGGCTTCTAACTCCCGCGGTGCCGTCGTTACCATCGCTGATATGTCCTCGCTGGAAGTTGAAGCAGACGTCTCCGAATCGAACATTGAGCGTATCAGTCCCAACCAACCATGCGAAATCGTGCTCGATGCGTACCCCGAGCAGCGCTATCAGGGCTTCGTGAGCAAGGTTGTGCCGACAGCCGACCGCGCAAAGGCGACGGTGCTTGTGAAAGTGAAATTCAGATCGTACGACAGTCGCGTGCTGCCGGAGATGAGCGCGAAAGTGACATTCCTCTCGAAGGAATCAGAGACAACTGCTGAAGCCGCAAAATCCATTCTTACCGTACCCGCGAGCGCTGTGGTTTCGCGGAACGGACAGCAGGGGGTGTTTGTAGTGAAAGATGGGAAAGCGCAGCTACAGTCGGTGACGGTTGGAAAAAGTTTGGGCACGATGGTGGGGATTCAACAAGGGCTATCGGCGGGTGAGAAAGTGATTGCAAAAGTAGATGATCGAATCAAGGACGGAACGAAAGTAAAGATTCAGTAGGCAGTATGCAGAAAGCAGAAGACAGAAGTCAGAAGGTAGGAGTTAGAACTTAGAAGTTAGTTAGAATCTGATGTTACGCAGAATTCAGAATTCGTCTGCATAGCCCCACGATTTATCGTGGGGGTTAATGAACCCCAACCACATTGGGGCTTCAGCCCCCAAATAATATGGTTAAAACCCCTGGTGTTTGGTTTTTCTTTTCCCCGAACTGTCCCGCTGTACGGGATGCCGTAAAGCGGCAAAGTTCGGGGCTATGTAAATCATGACAAATACATACCTGCGTAACATCAGTTAGAATGTAGGAGAACCAATGGCAGAGCCGATTATTCAAGTCCAGAACGTTTGGAAATCGTACCAGCGCGACAGCCTGCAGATTCCTGTCTTGAATGACATCTCGCTCACCGTGCCGGAAGGAGAATTCCTTGCGCTCATGGGACCCTCGGGCTCCGGAAAAACGACGCTGCTCAACCTCATCGCCGGCATCGACAAGCCAGATAAAGGGAAGATTATCGTCGGTGGGACGGATGTGGCGAGTCTTGGGGAGTCGGCATTAGCAAAGTGGCGCGCGCGGAATGTGGGCTTCATCTTTCAGTTCTATAATCTCATGCCGGTGTTGACAGCGTACGAAAACGTCGAGCTCCCGCTTCTGTTGACCTCGCTGTCCAAGAAAGATCGCCGTCAACACGTTGAAACGGCGCTAAACCTTGTTGGCCTTAGCGACCGAATGCAGCACTATCCCAAGCAGCTTTCCGGCGGACAGGAGCAGCGCGTCGCCATCGCACGTGCACTCGTCACCGATCCGACTCTTCTCGTTGCGGACGAGCCGACGGGCGATCTCGATAAGCAATCGGCCGAGGAAATATTAACCTTGCTCGCCCGACTGAATAACGAGTTCAAGAAGACCATTGTTGTAGTCACGCACGACCCGCGCGCTGCGGACAAAGCCCACATCATTCGACATCTTGACAAAGGCGAGTTGCAGTAGGGGGAGATGATGAAAGTCCTCAAGCTCATTTTCAAGAATTCTTTACGGCACAAACTGAGAACGTTCCTGACGATCCTCGGCATCGCCATCGCCGTGATGGCGTTCGGGCTGCTGCGGACCGTGGTGACGGTCTGGTATGCCGGTGTGGAGGCGTCGTCGGTGAGCCGGCTGATAACGCGGCAGGCAGTGTCGTTCATCTTCCCGCTGCCGCTCGCGTACCGCGATCAGATTGCGAAAGTCGCCGGTGTCGATGGTGTGTCGTACGCCAACTGGTTTGGCGGCACCTACATCGACAAGACAAAGTTTTTCGCGCGCATGGCGGTTGACCCAGAAACGTTCTTCGGCGTGTATCCGGAGTTCCTCATTACCCCCGAGGAGTTAGAAGCGTTCAAGAAAGAGCGAAATGCCTGCATCGTCGGGACGGACCTGGTGAAGCGCTATGGGTTCAAGATCGGAGATATCATCCAGCTCGAGGGCGACATCTATCCCGGACAGTGGCAGTTTGTGGTGCGGGGGATCTACCGGCCACGCGAGCAGGCCACCGACCCCTCGAACATGCTTTTCCACTGGCAGTATGTCGAGGAACGAATGCGGCAAGAGATGCCCGGCCGTGCTGGCCAGGTGGGATGGTACATCATCAAGATCGACAAAGCCGACGAAGCCGCCGGCATCTCGCAGCAGATCGACCAACTCTTTGTCAACTCGCGGGCGGAGACGAAGACTGAAACCGAGCGGGAATTCTCGCAAGGGTTCCTCGCGGCATTCAACTCCGTGATCGTGGCGATGAATTTCCTCTCGTTTGTCATCATCGGTGTTATCATGCTTGTCTTGGGCAATACGATGATCATGGCGGCCCGCGAACGGACTCGAGAGTATGCGGTGCTCAAGACGCTCGGATTCTCCGGAAAGCAGCTCACCACACTCATTGCCGGGGAGTCGCTGCTGATCTCAGCGTTCGGCGGTGGACTGGGATTACTCATAACGTTCCCGATGGTGAAGGGCTTTCAGGAAGCGATGCCGCAGGGTTTCTTCCCGTATTTCTTCATTGAGCCGATTACGCTTGTCCTTGCCTTCTCCGCCGCGCTGCTTGTAGGAGTCGCTGCGTCAGTCTTCCCGATCCAGCGGGCGCTCAATACGCGGATTGTGGACGG
>CAYJSZ010000154.1:0-4880 GCA_964372545.1 uncultured Ignavibacteriaceae bacterium | reverse complement strand
AACAAATTCTAACCAGATTTTACAGGGGTTTTAACCCAACACCAAGAGCGGTCAACTTGTGTAAAAGAAATAATAACGCAGTAGTGCGTCATTGCAAGAGTTAGCTGCAATTGGCGCTTCCGAAGTATCTTGACACACACGCTAAGAGGCCGATACTTACACGAATGACAGGAAAACAGAAAATGAACATCAAGAAATATGTCATCGATTTCGTACTGACCTTCGCCATTGTTCTGGTTGTCAGCATTATTGTTACTTTCGTCTATAGCCTAGTTGCACACGGGCAGGGTGTCGTCGATTCGGAGACAGCTTTTCGTTTGGCGATCATTCTTGGAATCGCGCTACCGTGGCTTCAACAACGCGAAAAGAAAAATAAAAACGCGGCTTCCTGATCGTCCTTTTACCACGCTTCCCTTGTATTTCTTGGCGTTCGGCAACATCATTGTTGTTTCTGTCGCGAAAGTCAATGTGCTCCTTCGACACGCGCCAACTGCGCATAACACTTTATAAAAGGTCATAGTCACGCCGCAATGCCTTGAGGCATCGGCCCATCAATCACAAACAACATAAGGAGAATCATCATGGTAGGACTGCACACGCTCTGGGTCCCAATCCTGCTGTCGTCCGTGATCGTCTTCATCGTGAGTTCCGTCATCCACATGTTGTCGCTCTGGCACAAGAGCGACTATCCTAAGGTGCCGAACGAGGACAAGGTGATGGACGCTCTCCGCCCGTTCGCTATCCCGCCGGGCGACTACTTGATCCCGCGCGCATCCAGCACACAAGAGATGCGTTCACCTGAGTTTATCGAAAAGATGAAGAAGGGCCCGGTCATGGTGCTCACGGTTTGGCCTAACGGACCGACGCCTATGGGGACGAGCCTCATCCTCTGGTTCCTCTACTCTGCCGTTGTTGGGGTCTTCGCCGGGTACGTCGCGGGACGAGCGCTGCCCGTCGGCGCGGCTTACCTTCAAGTCTTCCGGTTCGTCGGAACAACTGCATTCGTCGGATACTCTCTCGCTCTCTGGCAAATGGCGATCTGGTACCACCGCGCCTGGAGCACGACGATCAAAGCGACGGTGGACGGGTTGATCTACGCCCTTCTTACGGCAGGCACGTTTGGATGGCTGTGGCCAGGATAGGTCGGGCCACATGGTCTAACAAGTGCTTGAAGCTGGCGGCCGCGGACAAGCAAGAAGATCGGATCGGCACTGCGGCTGAGAGCATAAACCACGACAGTCCATTTATGGTAGAGACTGATTATCCTGTTCACTCAACGCTTTCCTTTGAGTGTCTGTTTCATTCGTGACCCCTTTGCTTCTTGTGGCTTTAGTCCCTATTTTCCTTGGCGTCATGACCCAGAACCAAAAGATTCGTATCGCTATCGCTCTTGCTCTCTTGATTGGCTGGATCGTCGTGGTCTTCTTCCGCTCGGGAACAGCGTGGGGGTAGAATCCATTGACGATTGGGTCATTGCCGATTGAATGACAGCAAATCGAAAATTGTAACTCGGAAATCGTAAATATCCCATGACTGTCCTACCGTCCAAATGATCTACGCCTCTCGATGTTTTTCTCGGTGCGATCATTGTCTGTCATGCCTGAATCCCCACTTCCTCAAGCCACTCGATTAACCTCTCTCGATGTTTTCCGCGGCGCGACCATTGCGGGCATGATGCTCGTGAACAACCCCGGCGACTGGAGTAAAATCTATCCGCCGTTCGAGCACGCTGCCTGGAATGGCTGGACCTACACCGACACCGTTTTCCCCTTCTTTCTCTGGATCGTGGGCGTGGCGATGACATTTTCGTTTGCGAAACGGATCGAGCGTGGCGACGACAAAACGAAGCTCGCACTGCATGTGCTCCAGCGCTCAGCGATCATTCTTGCCGTTGGTTTCTTTCTCAACGGCTTCCCGTTCGGCCTTGCCTTCGGCCATAATTTTTCCTGGTCAACAATTCGCATTCCCGGCGTCCTGCAGCGCATCGCGGTCTGTTATCTTTTCACGGGATTGATTTTTCTCACCACGAATCTGAAGCAGCAAATTTCCACCACGGCCGCGCTGCTTGCTGTGTACTGGCTCGCCATGAAACTCATTCCCGTTCCCGGTTTTGGCGCAGGAGTTTTAGAACCTACCGGCAATCTCTGCTGGTACATCGATTCCAATCTCCTCGCTGGCCATACCTGGAGGGGCGCGCCGGTTCCCGGCTTTGACCCCGAGGGAATCTTCAGCACTCTTCCTGCCATCGCAACCATGTTGTTCGGCGTGCTCACCGGCCATCTGCTGCGCTCGGAAAAATCACGGGAAGAGAAAACTTCGTTGCTGTTCGTCTACGGCAGCATCCTCCTGTTCGCCGGGACGATCATGGACTACTGGCTGCCCATCAACAAAAATCTCTGGACAAGCTCGTATTCCGTCTTCATGGCGGGCATGGCGATGGCGGTGCTGGGGGTCTGTTACTGGTTGATCGATGTGAAGGGCTATCGGCAATGGACAAAGCCGTTCGAGATTTACGGCTTGAACGCGATCACGATATTTGCTCTCTCCGGATTGTTTGCAAAGATGTCCGGCATTATCAAAGTCGCAGGAGAGGGCGGAACGCCTGTCGCGCTCAAGACGTGGTACTACCGGCATCTCTTTGTCCCGCTCGGAGACCCGATGATTGTTTCGTTGCTTCATTCGCTGGCTTATGTTGTTGGGCTGTATCTAATTGCGTACATTATGTATCGTATGAGATGGATCGTTAAGGTGTAAGAGATGACGCAAATGAAAACGCTGACCGGTTTAACGCTTGACGAAGCAGTTCGAACGCTTGCCTCCCGCAACAAGCGCGTAGTAGGGGTTTATCATTTCGGATCAAAAGAGCAACAGAAGCTCGCCAGTCCATTTTCGGATGTCGACCTTGCCGTGGTACTCTGGCCGTACGATAAATACGTCGCGGCAGACGTCGCACTCTGTTTGCCGTCAAAGTTTGATGTAACCATCCTGAATGAGGCCCCGCCCTTTATCATCGCCTCAGTAGTAAACAACGGCAAGCTACTCTATTGTCGCAATCAGAAAACTCTCGCGCGAGCGATGATGCGTATTACCGCGGACATCCGGCGTTATCACGACTTTTTGGTACGACAAGGGATGCTATGAGGAAACGAAAAGAGCAGCTCATTAAATTGATCCGAACACATCTCGCGAGAGCATCCACAGCGTCCAAACGTTTTGTCGTTTCCGCAACTTCCACGAATTTCAATGACCTTGCAATGGAATGTTTCCAAACTGTGAATTATTCTATCGCTTTCATGGAGCGGGTCGTTGAAGAAACAAGAGGCGGCAATGCCATGACCTATACCGAGTTGGTTGAAGCATTGGAAAAGCTCGCTGTTCTCAAACGCACCGACGCAGAAAAACTAAAACGATTGATCCGCCTGCGAAATCTGATCGCTCACGAGTATTACACGATTAGCCGCGACGAATTGCAGGAAATGTACACGCTGCTTCCCTCGGTAAAGACACTCTTGAAATAAGCTGGCCCTTGTCCATGCACAACCCGCTACTGTCAGTTCCGGAACCCGCACCCAACGGCGACCAATCCATCGCCCGGCAGAAGCTTGCCATCAGTCTCTCGTTAGTGGTAGGACTGCTGATGCTTGCGGGGAAATGGTACGCCTACGCCATCACCGGTTCTGCGGCGATTCTCTCCGATGCGGCCGAATCCGTTGTCCACGTTGTTGCGGTGGCCTTTGCGGCGTTCAGTCTCTGGCTGAGTCTAAAGCCGGCCGACACGGATCATCCGTACGGCCACGAGAAGATCAGCTTCTTCTCCGCCGGCATGGAGGGGATGATGATCGTGCTCGCGGCCGCCTACATCATCTATGCGGCAGTCCACAAATGGCTTGGTGGACTTGCCATCCAGAATCTCGGCACGGGCACGCTCTATACCGCAGCGGCTACAACGGTCAACGCGTTCCTCGGCGCATACCTCGTCTGGCAGGGGAAAAGACACAAGTCGCTTATTCTGATCGCCAACGGAAAACACGTGTTGACCGATTCCTGGACGAGCTTCGGCGTCGTGATTGGTCTCCTGCTCACAATCTGGACAGGCTGGCTGCAGTTCGACCCGATCCTCGCAATCCTTGTTGCGTTGAACATCCTCTGGTCGGGAGGGAAACTGATCCGCCAGTCGGTAGGCGGGTTGATGGATGAAGGCGACCCGGAATTAGAGCATCAACTCCGCCAGGCGCTCGACGTGGAGACACAGAAGCGCGGGCTGTGGTACCACGAGCTGCGGTACCGGCAGAGCGGAAAGTCGGTCTGGGTGGAGGTGCATCTGCTGTTCCCGAAAGGCTCGCTGATCGAGGATGCACACTGGAAAGCCACAGAGATTGAAGCTGCCGTAAAGAGAGCATTCTCCATTCCCATCAACGTCACGACTCACCTCGAACCGCGTGAAGAGCACGACGAGATCCATCAAAAACTAAAGGCCGCGAAGGAATGAGAACTTGAGGACGATTCTCTCAGGTGAGCTCCGGTCCGTTAGGTGGCAATCGCAACGAACAAGGGAACTGCTTTGAAAGTTACCGTCGAGAATTGGAAAGATATAGAAAGGAAGATTCGCAAAGCAGGAATCGAAAACGCTATTTACGATTCCGCTGGCGTTCTCCAAACGATCGTATTAAAGAGCGGCGATCGATACGAGTTTACGATGGAGGTAATCAAGCAATTGCAGAACGCAGGTCTGATCGTGGTCAAACGCGGAATACGCGTCGAGCCCAACAGGGGTTGACTTGTCCACTTGACCTAACGGGACTTGCCGCTTAAACAGTCACTCAAGCTGACGGATCAACCGGATGTGCGATCGTTTGCCAACAGCCGTGTAGTGTCCCATT
>CAYJSZ010000153.1:0-4922 GCA_964372545.1 uncultured Ignavibacteriaceae bacterium | reverse complement strand
AAAAAACAGCGGGACTCTGAAATTTTCAACCACTCGCTGAAAGACGCTCGTGGGAAAATTTCGAACTTCGCCTAACTTTTCGAGAATCCTATGATGGGAGATTGTTTGGCCGATCATCATAGACTCCTCCAAATGTTTTTCACTGACAACACCTCCAGCTTGACTTGTCAAGCCTCGCTTAAGAAGCTCCCCCCATAACCCCATAGGGGTGCCATGTTTTTAGTACGGCCTCAACAACGATTTGAACTCCGTAGGAGTGACCTGTTCTTTAATGCCGTGAAGAACGTAGATTTGGGTGTATGCGTTTGCCGTCGTCGATCTCCCCATGCCGACTATCTTCACATATCACTCCTGACGGAGTTTGTTCTCTTGTTGTGATTCGCATACTACAAACATTGCACTCCTAACGGAGTTACAAGGCTGCAAGAGTTCAGGGCGAGGAGCCGCTTGAAAGGTCGACGAGACTCGTCGACCTACAAATGAATTGTCGTGTGAGATAGTTTGTCCGGTCATCGATTCTTGTGTCTCTTTACGTCATAGAAAACTCTCGGTTCTTCTAACCTGAAGCCAATCTGCCTTCGCGGTTTTTCAGGCGGTTCAAGGAGCCGTCTGATTGCTTCGAAGATTGCCTTGATTTGCTCATCATGCTCTTCATACTTGGTCTCGAGTTCCCGGACTGTTGCCGCCAACTCCTTGTGCGCGAGTAGGAATTTACCAAGCCACACAAACGCACGCATCATCGGGATATTGACCTGAACAGCTTGTCTGCTTTTCAAAACGCTGGAGAGCATAGCTACACCTCGTTCCGTGAAGGCTTAAGGGAGATAACGTCTTCCTCCCCATCTTGAGGTCACAATTTGTGACCCCAAGATCGAGAATTCCTGTTCGGTTACCTGAAACATGAAATCGCCTGGAAAACGGTCAAGATTTCGCTTCACCGCCTGAAGCAGAACTTTGGTGCCAACTCCGTAAAGTTCGGCAAGGTGAAAGTCGAGCATAACCTTCTCCCCACAAATCAGGTAAATTGATTTTTCGATAACTTGAATTGGAAGAAGCGGGATCCTCAAAATCACAGCCGCTCGTCGAGAAACACTCGTGGGTGATTTTCGAACTTAGCCTAATTTCTCAAGTATCTTATAGTATGATATGGTTTGGCCAAGCATAACAGACTCTATGTCATGCCCGCATGTCTTTAGCGGGCATCCATAACATGGATTCCCGATTAAAACGTTCGGGAATGACAGAAGAAATTTACTGACTCATCTTTTGTCTTCCTGAAGTAAGAAGAGCAAGAAATTCTGGATCGCGGCTAAATTCTTTGAAGTAAATATCGATCTTCATGAAATCGAAATCATGCTTGCCGAGGTCGAATGACTTTCGTAACCATTCGAACATCTTGGCTTTATCTTTTTTCAAGGCATAGATCCGCGCAAGATTAAATGTATGATCGAAATTTTTCGGATGTAAGCTCACGGAAAGTTCTACTTCAGCGATCGCCGAGTCATAATTGCCTAATTGTGCTACGACTAATCCGTACATCGAGTGGAGCGGTGCGCTTTGCGGAAAGTTCTTTATGTGCTTCTCGAGCGACTCCTTAGCACCCAAGAATGATTCCCGGGCTTTGACTTCGTTTTTTTCCTCCCTTTCGATCAGACCACGATGAAGCAGGACATACGCCCTCATATCAATGCCCCGCTGAAGAGGGAGCACTTTCCATGTGAGGGTGTGCTGAACGACGCGTTGCACGTCGCCAAACAATTTCATGTTCACAAAAAAGGGAAGCGACGCCGTCACACCATCCTTGCTATCCGGGTCGTGCTGGAGATGGTAGCGGAAGTCGCGAAGAGCTTTGTCAAGACGACCGAAGTATACGTAAATTTGGGCACGCGTCCCGTAGCTGTCAAAATGAGTAGGCTCCAGTGCAATCGCCCGGTCGATGAAAGCCAGCGCTTCTTGTTCTTTCCCCTCCGCCATCGCAAGATACGACCTCATTAAGGGGCTAAGGAAATGGTCAGGGTCGAGAGCGATTGCCTTTTCGGCGTAGAGCCTGCCGTTCTGTACATCATGCGCAAACCAGTAATCAACCCAGAGGTTATAGGCATGGAAGAAATAGAGCGGCTCCAACCCATGGGCGCGTTTGTGGAATTCCACTGCTTTCTCATGATAGCCCGCGTCGCGGTAGGCATTTCCCAAATAAGAGAGGCATTGGGTATCGTTGGGATAGGCTTCCAATTCCTTTGCCAAGGTTTGAATCGCAGCAGCCAGATTTCCTTCTTCCCGCTGTATCAATCCTTTGACCAGCAACGCATCCGGAAGTGTTGGGTTCAGTTCGAGCGCTCGTTCAGTGGCGGTTTTTGCCTGCTCGAGCACCGCCGGGTCGCGATCAAACCCGAACGCGTACCGGAACCGGAGTGCAGTCGCTAACCCCGCGTTCGCATCCGCATAACGCGGGTCCAGAGCGAGTGCCTGCCGGTAATACTCGATTGCCAGGCCGTTATCCGTCTTCGTGCGTTGGCGATTATGATAGTTCCCCTTCAGGTACAGGTCATACGCTTGCATGTTTCCAGTCCCGCGCGCGTGGAGTTTCTCTTCGTCCTTTGAAGAGATTGTGAGCTTCAACGCCGAAATAATGTGCATCGAAATATCGTCCTGCAGTGCAAAGAGCTCCTTTGCATCGCGGTCAAATTTGTCTGCCCACAGATGAAAGCCGCTGCCGGCGTCGATCAACTGCGCGTTGACCCGCACGATATCGCCCGACCGCTGCACGCTGCCCTCGAGCACGTAGCGCACGCCCAACTCTTTACCGACCTTCGGAACATCCACAGGCTTGCCTTTGTACTGGAAGACGCTATTGCGCGAGGTAACATAGAGTCCTTGCAATTTTGCGAGGTCGGTGATGAGCGATTCCGTCATGCCATCCACGAAGTACTCATCTTCCGCCTTGCCGCCGAAGTTCTGGAATGGCAACACGGCTATCGATTCCGCTTGAGCCGTCGCCGGTTGATTCGAAAAGATGGCGTAGCCCAACACAATCAACAGCAGCGCCACGGCCGCATACGCCAACGTGCTTTTCTTCCTGAGAAAGAATCGTAACTGTGCTGAAAAACCAAAACCTTTCTCCCACGGCAACACAAGCTTGTAAATTGCAACGGGCACCTGAATGTTCTTGAGTTGCCCGATTCCCAGCTTCACCAGCGGCAGGTCGATCTTGTTCCGAATCTGCCGGGCGACATCTTCAGAGCAACAGATACCTCCCGGGCTTGCTATCGGCTCGATGCGCGACGCGATGTTCACGCCGTCGCCAAAGACATCGTTGTTTCGATAGACAACATCACCGACGTGCAAGCCGATGCGGATTTGCACTCTTCTCTCGGCATTGGTCGATTCATTGCGCTGGTGGAGCCTCTGTTGAATCTCGACCGCACAACTGGCGGCATCGAGTGCGCTGGAGAACTCGACCAGAAACGCATCGCCAATGGTTTTGATCTCCTGACCATTGAACTTCGGCAAAATGGATCGAAGAAGCTTGTTGTGCTCTTCCAGGAGTTGGAGTGCACCTTTCTCGTTTTTCTGTGTGAGTGCGCTGTAGCCCACCATGTCCGTGAACATGATAACCGCGAGCTTACGCTGCTCTCTTGACCTGGACTTTCTCGTCGTCCGTTGTTTGATCTGTCGCTTCGCCATAATTGAGTACCTATCTGATAGCAGTTCCGAGAGTATCGTGATGCCGATTGATCATGGTTCGCATGTACGGACCGATAAACTTGACTCCTTCAAAACCTGCCGCCTTCGCTGCTGCTTCTTGCTCCTGCTCGGAGACATCGGCGATCTCGGCATAATGTTTCAAGTCGCGAAACGTTCCAAGAGTAAAGAGATCCCACGAAGCGCCTTGATCTCGCAGGAATATGAAGTTCTCCGGTCGTTTGAGCGCCTTGAGGTAAGCGTTTTCCATTTCCCTCTCTTTGTAGAGAGCCGCTTGCTTACCGGCTAACGCGACGAACATTTCCACATGGAAAAACGTGTTGGCCTCAAATGACTGGCGTAGATCCTTTACCGGTGGGCCGTAAACAAATACATCCTCCTGCCACGCAATTGCTTCGGAAATCTTCTGAACCGTTTTCTTCATCGACGGCAAGGCCTTTTCCCGCCTCGCGATCCTCTCTGGATGATAGAATTCCCGGTAACTACCCATCGGATACAAAATCATCAAATCCCACTGATCGCCCTGGCTGTGGCGAATCCAGAGAGGAGTCTCCTCGCCCGCGGCACCATAACTCGGCATCAATGCTTTGTAGAGATCAATCAATTCCAGCAGTTTTCCCGGAGCTGCCTGGACAAGCTTGACTTTATAGAGGTAGGTTGGCTCCGCTGCAAATCCAACACGAGCAATAACAATTGTGAAGAGAAGAAGAACTGTCTTTCGCATTGATTCCACCAGTTAATGAGTTTCACGCAGGATCGCTAAGAGCGCAACGAATATTTCTTTGCCGCTCTGCGTCTTTGCGTGAGTTCTTAACCTACTTCGTTGAAATATTTCCATAGAATTTCCACTGCGCTGAGTAGTCTTTCGCCAGCTTCTGATTCGTCAGAATCGCCCGCACCATTTCGACGGGAATACTATTGTTCCGCAAAATCGTATCGTGGAATTCTCGATCCGTCATCTTCTTCGATTCCACAAGTTCCCGGTGCAGCGACCGAAATTGCAATCCACCCAACAAGTATGCGCACTGGTAGAGCGGCCCATACTGCCCGCTAAACGAGCGCCTGACCTCCGCGGCGGCGTTGTCGTACTCATGCCCGACTTTATTAACCAACAGGTCGACACACTCCTGCGGCGTCATCTGTTCCAAATGGAAGCTGAGTGAGAAGATGATTCTTGCACAGCGGTGCATCCGCCAAAAGAGCATACCGATGCGGTTCTC
>CAYJSZ010000152.1:0-4927 GCA_964372545.1 uncultured Ignavibacteriaceae bacterium | reverse complement strand
GTGGTTTACCCCGTGAGATATCCTCAAACTAACACTTTCGGAACTTTGTAAATTAGTCAAGTTGACCGCCCGTGCTGCCATCCGTTGAAACGGACGGCTGGAAAACCTTCGAAAAACCCCGCCTTGCGGGGTTTCGCAACGCAATCAGCCGTCGACTTCAGTCGATGGCGCCAATGAACCGTGCCGTGTATTTAGGCATTTTATCAACCGGTCAACTTGTGTAAATTACATCTCACGGGGTGAGGTAGCTAAATGGTTAATTGGGCAAAGCGGATAGAAATTGTTCTACTCACCCCCGCTAAAAAACAGTCCCGCTTTGCGGGATCCCGTACAACGGGACGGGATGTCCCGCCTCCTAGGATTCCGCCAAAAGCGGGATTCCTTGGAAGCGGAACAAAAAACGCACAATTAACCACTCACTAGTTAACTTAGTTTTTCGGCAACTGGTTCAAGAAATTATCCACCAGCTTCGTGTGCCTCTGCTGGTCGAGCGATTCGTCCAAGATCTTTTCCGCCGCCTTGATGGCAAGGTCGGCAACCTCGGACCGGAGTTGCTGCTTCGCGGCGTCGATATCGCGCTGGATCTCCTCCTTCGCCAGTTGGACCTCGCGCTGCGCCTGTTGCTTCGCTTTGTTGACGATCTCCTCCTTCATCTTCTCCGCCAGCGCCTTCCCTTCGTGGATGGCTTTCTTGTACTCCTCTTCTGCACGGGCCATATTGCGCTCGTTCTGTTTCAACAGCTTGGCAGCCTCTGCGCGGGCTCGTTCCGATTGTTCCACCGCACTGCGGATTTTGTCCTCCCGCTCGTGCAGCGCTTGCAGCAACGGCTTCCACGCATACTTGGCGAGCACCGCCAGCAGCAAAACAAACGTGACGATCGTCCAGACAATCAGCCCTGGATTGATGTCAAACATTTAACCCTCGCTTATTTGGTTGCAAGAATAATGCAGATCGCAAGCGCGAAGAACGTTGCACCTTCGATGAGCGCTGCGGCGATCAGCATGGACGTCCGCACTTGTCCTAGTACTTCCGGTTGTCGAGCGCTCGCTTCCATTGCTGCCGCTGCGAGCTTTCCAATACCAAATGCGGCGCCGAGGATTACAAGACCTGCGCCGATTCCTGCCGCGAGATATCCCATTGCATTTGCTTCCATTGTATTTTCTCCTGAGTTAAGTGTTCTGTAATGTGTTTGACCGACTGATCGAAGACTCAACGTGCATGATCATGATGTTCTTCGCCGTGTTCTTCCGTTTGCATCCCCAATCCCATAAAGAGTGACGTGAGCATGACAAAAACGTACGCCTGCAGAACGGCGACAAAGATTTCCAGCATGTTGATACTTAATGCGAACAAGATGGGAACAGGAGCGATCGCCCACGAGCGAAAGATAAAGATCAAGCCGATAAGCGAGAGAATGACAATATGTCCGCCCGTCATGTTGGCAAACAGACGGATGCAGAGGGCGAACGGTTTGGTGAACAGACCGAGCACCTCGATCGGAATCATGATGGGCCACAACATCCAATGCACGCCGCCGGTGAGATGCGCGAGGTAACGCGACAAGCCGTGCGCGCGGATGGACGAGATCTGGATCATGATAAACGCGATTAACGCGAGAGCACCGGTTACGGAGATGTTGGATGTCGATGTAGCGCCGTACGGCACCAGACCGGCCAGGTTCATGATGAGAATAAAGAAGAACGTCGTCAGGACATACGGCATATAGCGCAATCCGGCCTTGCCCATGTTCGGCAGAACGACTTCGTCTCTCATGAAGACGATAAAAACTTCGAAAAGATTTCCGATGCCCCGCGGCACGATATTCTTTCTGTTCAGCCTCGCCGCCGCGATAGCTACGGCGACAAGGACTACGGCAGAGAGGAGTAAAAAGAAGACATGCTTGGTGATGGTGAAATCGAATCGGATGCCGGCAATCTCGACGGTGGGAAGGTGCAGGGGAACTTCAAAATGGCCGAAGGGAATCTCGATTTCCTTCGAGTCCCTCATATGGCTTAACAGGTGGCTGAATTCAAACTTCTCACCAAGCCCGGAAGCCTGGGCTCCTGTGACATGAACCGTGTCGGCAGCTTGACGAGCTGCCTGCTGCAATGTGTCCGCGGAGAAGAGGCTGTCGAGTCTCAAGAACGTTACTGTTGGTTTTTGACCGAAACTTTCTTCTGGAGCAGGTAGATTTCGAGAACGAGATTGATTACGTAGAACACTAACAGCGCAAACATCAACGAGAACGCGTCGTAATGGAAGATTTTCAACAACAGGAACACGACCCCCGCCATCAGAAAAAGCCGGACCACCATTCCCCCTAACACGATCTTCAAGAACGTGGTGTTCTTCCTCTCGAAACCGGCTTCTATGGTGAAATAGCCGAACAACAGATGAAACAGACTTATGACTTCGGCCGCTACGATGCTGCGTAAAGCTTCCTCATCCACAAGACCCGAGATGGGGTACAACGTAACAACCGCAGTCGTCGTCGCATAGAGCCCCACCAAACACAAAAACGCCCAGTCAACCTTCACGGCCGTGCGTACCCTTCGGGGATGCTTCCTTCTTATTCAACTCCATTACTGTCTTGAAAAACTTGATGAAGCCACCGGCCGTACCGAGCGCAATACCGATCAGCGTGAATGTCGGCTCCGTGTCGTATTGTTTGTCGACCCACGAACCGAGGAAGAAAAAAAAGATTATCGCTGCCGCCAGCTGTATCCCCAGCGTGAGGTATGGGCCGACGTCTCGGTACAACGCATTGACCGGCCCGACTCGAACTCTCTTCTCCCCCGTTTTCTTTTCGTCCTGTTGAGAGGAATCGTCCATCACAACGTCATTGCCTCTATCGTGCTGCCCGGCCGCATGGTTGGTCTAATGCTTCGATTCGAAGGTCTGTGCCTTATCGGACATCGAGACCTTGCCGTCGAAAACCGCACCTTCATCGATCACCAGGCGGGCAGCGCGCAAGTCTCCTTTCACGACCGACTTTCCCTCCAACACGGCCTTCTCGGCAACATTGATGGAGCCTCGAACCTTGCCGCCCACGGTGGCATTCTTCGCCGTCACGTTTCCTTCAATCTCACCCGTCTGGCCGATCGCGAGCCCTTCGCCCGCCCAGATTTCTCCGATGACTTTACCGTCGACGCGTACGCTGCCCTGACTGCGCATTTTTCCCTCGACGGTCGTCCCTGCCGCAATCATGTTCAACTCTTTCACGGGGTCAAGTTTGCTCACGTCAACTCCTTATCCTTGGATAGACCTCGGAGGTTTAACCCCGCGCATGCACGCGAAACCTCCGAGGTCTTACTACTTATAAACTCAAACTGATGATGTACAGCGCTGGATCGACTGGCGTTCCGTTTTTCCAAATCTCAAAATGCAAATGCGGGCCTGAGCTGGTGACACCCGAGTTTCCCAACAGAGCGACCGGTTCGCCGCGTTTCACAAAGCTGTTTGCCGATTTCAACAATGACTGGTTGTGTTTGTAAAACGTCACAAAACCGCCGGCATGAGAGAGGATGATCAAATAGCCATCCTCGTACGTCCATCCCGCGAAAATCACGTAGCCTTCTGCAGCAGCATTCACCGGCGTGCCGGTTTTGCCGGCAATGTCCAGACCGAAGTGTCGTTGGTTCGGATCGTATCCGCGAGTGATGTATCCTTCCACAGGAAGGATAACCGGAAACGCAACTTTATTCGGATCTTCTCCGCTTACACGCTCAATCATCGGACGCGGAGACGTTCTCACGAAATCCTGGGGAACGCTTTGCGCAATCTGTTGCCGCTGCTCACCCACGCTCTGTTGACCCGTCGGCTGCCGCCGCGCTCCCTTCGACACCACGAGGCCAGAATCGGTGAGCGATACATTCTCTCCCAACGCCTGGCGCACTTTCACGCTGTATGCACGGAGCTCCACCAGCTCTTGCATCAAGTCCGACATGCGCTGGTTGATCGACAGCAATTCACGATTGTAACGATTTTCCAATTCCGGATTGGCAATCGGTACTAAAAGCCCGAGGGGTGTAAAAATAAGTAACACCAGTACCGCTGACAAGACAAGAACAACGCCCAGTGCAAGAACAGCTCCGATTTGCCAAGGAGCCAGCCGGATGCGTTTGGCTTGGCCGGCATCGTCGCTCGGCACGATCAGGATATCGTAGAGACGCTTCTTCGAGATGTGGTGTGAGCGATCGTCGGACATTGTTCTCTAGACTACGGTGTGAGGGTGGCAATCGACTTGCCACCGAGCAGGCTTTCGGAATAGGCGGAAAAATATACAGAAAAGAGCCCCGAAAGTCAAAGTATTTTTCAGAAATGGAATGGAGTCCCTGCCAACAGAACCAGAGAAGTCCCGTTCGTTGTTAGTAACGACCGTGCAGCGATTTGTCTCCCCTGTAGAGATGTACAGAAAGCTGACTACAAGGCCTCTGCCTCTCGCTGAACGGAGGGGAGTAGCACGTTGTTCTTCTCACCGGAAAGCTTTGGAGCAATTAAAAAAAGCTTTGCTTTTCTTGCCGGTATGAACCGAGACGGCCGGGAGAAAGGCAGCGTTATTTGCATCGTTATTCGCATCGGGCCGCGCTTGCTTTTTGATTTCGCCTTTATTAACTTCTCGTTACCAAGGCCCCACCATTATCTGCTCGCATTTTTCGCTGTCAACGGGGATCACTGTAGATTTTCGATCCTCTCACTGAGAAGCCGAGGCGTTATACGCTTACACCAAGTCGAATCATTTGCTACCATCTTTCCCGGGCTCCTCGTTTTTTTGGGGCGAGGCGGTGTGTTTTCCCCCTATTCATAAATCACTAATTTCCCCACATTTCTTGCTGGAGTTATCATGAAACAACTTCTAACGAGTTTTTCAGTGTTTGGCGTGTGGGTTGTTGCGCTCTCCCTTAGTCTGAGCACGTCGCTCGTCGCT
>CAYJSZ010000151.1:0-4984 GCA_964372545.1 uncultured Ignavibacteriaceae bacterium | reverse complement strand
CCCGCCTGCCTCATATGTGCTTCGCAGTGGGCGGGCAGGTTCATCCCGCTAAAAGGCAGCGGGATTCAGAATGACATATTACCTAGTTTTTCAGCAGCCTGTTAGAACCTTCTCTCGAATTCCACCGATGAGGTTTCCCATCCATGCCTCTTAATTCATCGGGAATCGCATTCCCTGCATTGCCCGCCGCATATTGCCTTTCGAAAGTTTCTTGATCATCCGCTGCATCTCGTCGAACTGTTTCAGCAGGCGATTCACCTCCTGCACCGTCGTCCCGCTGCCCATCGCAATGCGCTTTCGCCGGCTCCCGTTGATGACCGATGGCCGCTGGCGCTCTTCGACGGTCATCGATTGGATGATCGCTTCAATACGAACGAGGGCATTGTCATCGATTTGAGCGTTCGCCGGCAGCCGATTTGCACCGGGAAGCATCCCCAGTACCTGACTCAGCGAGCCCATCTTTTTGACTTCGCGAAGCTGGTCGAGAAAATCTTCAAGCGTAAATTGAGACTTTCGGAGCTTTTCTTCAAGCCGAACCGCCTTCGCCTGGTCAAACTGCTCCTGTGCCTTTTCAACCAGCGTGACAATGTCGCCCATGCCGAGGATGCGCGAGGCAATCCGGTCGGGATGAAAAGGCTCCAGCGCGTCCAACTTTTCACCGATACTTGAAAACTTAATGGGCTTCTGCACGACCGCACGAATCGAGAGCGCCGCACCTCCTCGCGAATCGCCGTCAAGCTTGGTGAGCACGATGCCGTCGAAATTCAACCGGTCGTTGAACGCCTTGGCGGAATTGACAGCATCCTGTCCCGTCATCGAATCCACCACGAAGAGGATCTCGTGCGGCTGGACTTTCTCTTTGACGGCTGCGACTTCCGCCATCATCTCTTCATCCACGTGCAATCGGCCCGCCGTGTCGATGATGACCGTGTCGCGAACATTCTTCCGGGCATGGTCGATGGCATCGGCTGCAATCTTCACTGCGCTGCTTGACCTGTCTGCATACACCGGCACATCAATCTGTTTGCCAAGGGTGACGAGCTGGTCAATTGCCGCGGGCCGATGAACATCGGCGGCCACGAGCAGAGGGTTGCTCCCTTTGCTCTTCAGCAGATTCGCTAACTTGCCAGAGAACGTCGTTTTCCCGGAGCCCTGTAATCCCGCGATAAGGATAATCGTCGGAGTCGCTTGAGAAAAACGGATATCCGCTTTTGTCTCCCCCAGCAGCTTCACCATCTCCTCGTAGATGATTTTGACGATGAGCTGTGCCGGAGTGATGCTGGTCAGCACTTCCTTGCCGACCGCGCGCCTCTGGACATCGTCGATGAACTGTTTGGCGACCTTGTAGTTGACGTCGGCGTCCAGTAGGGCACGTCGGACTTCGCGCAGCGATTCGGCAATGTTTTCTTCGGTAAGCTTACCCTGCCCGCGTAATTTCTTGAAAATTGCTTCTAACTTTTGACTCAGACTCTCAAACATCATTTTGTCGATTTACTGAGAAGGTCTTGATTTGGCCGTCGAGCCATCACTTTGAGCGACCACTGATTACTCTCTTCGAACGTCTTAAAGCGATGTACTCCTTTGGGAATGAACGGTTTTGCTCCCCGCAGTGAAATGACAAGCTCCAGGAACCCTTGTATCTCCTCAAGTTTGTACTGCTTCTTCGGTTTTCTTCCAACGATTTTGATTGCGTCCATCTTTGTCATCCTGCACACCCGCTTACCCGCAGAACAAAACTTCCGAAATCCCGGCTCTCGTGCCGTGGTAAGGGGACTTCGGAAGCTTTTCTCCTTGAGAAGCGGGATAAAAAATACACAAAAAACGGCTGCTAATCAAGGATGAAGTTGGGGGAAAACCGTAACAAGGCGAGAAAAACTACCCGGCTTTCTTCAATGCCTCAGCGCCGCTGACAATTTCGAGCAGCTCCTTCGTGATGGAAGCCTGGCGTGCCTTGTTATAGGAGAGCGTGAGGTCGCGAATAAGCTCTTTCGCGTTTTCTGTGGCGTTGTCCATTGCCGTCATACGCGCTCCTTGTTCGGCCGCATTCGATTCGAGAAGAATGCGCCACATCTGAAAGTTCAGATGGCGTGGGACAAGCGCGTTGATGATTTCCGTGCTGGTGGGCTCGTAGATGTACTCGACTTGAGAAATGGATTTGAGGTCGGTTGCTTGCCTGGTCTCTTCGGGAGGAATTGGCAAGAGCTGCTCCACCACGATGCGCTGCTGGAGGACGGACTTGAACTCGTTGTAGATGACCACGACGAGGTCGAACTCGCCTTTGAGATAGCCTTCGGTCAGCTCATTGACAATACCCCGCGCATGGCTGAAACCGAGGTTCTGGAAAATACCGACATGCTTGGAGTACAGCTCGTACTCGCGCTTGTTGAAGAAGTCGAAGCTCTTCCTTCCTATCGTGACGAGCCTCAGCCCGTGGTCGACGTTGTTGAACTGTAAATACTTCTCCTTGACATGACTGACCGAGGCCTTGATGATGTTACTGTTGAATGCACCGCACAATCCGCGGTCGGAGGTGACAACGACGAGGGCGACACGCCTGATTTCACGCGGAGTGAGCAGAGCGTTGATGGTGGGGTCGATTTTCGTGACGAGATGGCGGAGGAGTTCGCCGAGCTTGCGCGCATATGGCCGTGTAGAAACGATTGCATCCTGGGCGCGACGCAGCTTCGCCGTCGCCACCATTTTCATGGCTTTGGTGATCTTCTGGGTGTTCTTGACGCCGGTGATGCGCCGCCGTATTTCGCGAAGTGTCGCCACGCGTTGGTGAGTGGTTAATTGGCTTTCGTTAAAACCTTGAACTTCATCAGGAAATCTTTTGCGATGGAGTGCAGCTTTTGCTGGAGGTCGTCGGACAGGTCTTTTTTCTCAGCGACCTCGGTAAGAATATCCTGGTGCTTCATCTCTACCATCTCGAGAAACTCTTTCTCGAACCGCTGGACACCCCCCAGCGGAATCTCATCCAGATAGCCGTTCGTCCCCATGAAGAGGCTCACCACCTGTTTTTCGACCGGCATCGGAACATATTGGTCCTGTTTCAACAGCTCTACGAGTCTTGAGCCGCGTCGCAACTGCTGTTGCGTCGCTTTGTCGAGGTCGGAGCCGAACTTCGCAAACGCTTCGAGCTCGCGGTACTGAGCGAGGTCGAGACGCAACCGTCCGGCGACCTTCTTCATCGCCTTGACTTGCGCGTTGCCACCGACGCGCGACACCGAGATACCGACGTTAATAGCCGGACGAACACCGGAGTTGAACAGGCTCGGCTCGAGATAAATCTGACCGTCCGTGATCGAGATGACGTTGGTGGGAATGTAGGCCGAGACGTCGCCCGCCTGCGTCTCGATGACCGGCAGTGCGGTTAGACTGCCGCCGCCAAGATTTTCGTTCAGCTTCGATGCGCGTTCGAGCAAGCGAGAGTGGAGATAGAACACGTCGCCGGGATATGCTTCGCGGCCCGGAGGACGCCGCAGCAACAACGACATCTGGCGATAAGATTGCGCATGCTTGGAGAGGTCATCATAAATCACTAACGCATGTCGGCCGCTATCGCGGAAGAACTCGCCCAGGGTTGCTCCGGCAAACGGTGCGATGAATTGCATCGGCGCGGAATCGCTCGCGGTGGCCTGCACAACGGTGGTGTACTCCATGGCACCTTGTTCTTCCAACTTGTTCACGACCTGTGCGACCGTCGACCCCTTCTGCCCCACAGCTACATAAATACAGTAGACCGGCTTCTCGCCATCCTTACGCGCTTTTTCCGTGTGCGAGTATTTCTGGTTGATGATCGCGTCAATGGCAACCGCCGTCTTTCCGGTCTGGCGGTCGCCGATGATCAACTCGCGTTGACCGCGGCCGATCGGAATCATGCCATCGATTGCCTTCAGACCTGTCTGTAACGGCTCTTTGACGGGCTGACGCTGGATGACGCCTAATGCTTTCCGTTCGAGCGGCAGATACTTTTCGGTCTTGATCGGACCCTTCCCGTCCAGCGGCTCTCCCAGCGGATTGATCACGCGGCCCAACATCTGGTCGCCCACCGGCATGGACGCAAGTCGCTTCGTGCGCTTGACCGTATCGCCCTCTTTGATGTGGGAGCTCTCTCCGAAGATCACCGTGCCGACGTTGTCTTCTTCGAGGTTGAGTACCATCCCGAACGTGTTGCCGGGAAACTCGATGAGCTCGCTCGCCATCACCTTCGAGAGGCCGTAGACTCGGGCAATCCCGTCTCCAACCTGCAGGACGGTACCGACGTCGTAGATATCGATTTCTCTTTCGAATCCGGAAAGTTGTTTCCGCAGTATTGCGGAAACTTCGTCTGGTCTTACTTCTGCCATAGGTCTTCCTTTAATAGACTAATTGTGCATGCCACCGTCGATAAAACGATGACGCATGAGCTCGAGTTGGTGACGCACGCTCCCGTCGTACACGCTGTCCCCGACGCGTGCAACGAAGCCGCCTTTCAATTGCTTATCCAGATTGAACGAGATGCGCACTTTTTTCTTCGTCATGCTTTCGAATCGTTTTTGGATTTGATCGAACTGGTCTTTCGAAAGCTCCGTCGCCGCTTTGACGTCAACACTTACAATACCGAGTTTTTCATCCCGCAGCATGAAAAACTGCGTAATCATGTGCGGCAGGATTTCCTCCCTTCCCTTTTCGCAGAGCAAGAAAAGGAAGTTGAGCGAAAGAGTGCCAACCTTGTTCTTGAACAGCTCGCCGATGACCTCTTTCTTTTTCTCCTTCTTGATGACCGGACTCTTCAAGAAGACGACGAAGTCCTTCGACTCTTTCGCAGTGCGTTGGAGAAGTTCCATATCCTGCACCACGCGGTCGAGCTGCTTCTGCTCTTCAGCAAGACCTATCAACGCTTGCGCGTAACGCCGTGTGATTCGTGTTGAGATCATGGGTTGGTAAGTGGTTTACCCCGTGAGATATCCTCAAACTAACACTTTCGGAACTTTGTAAATTA
>CAYJSZ010000150.1:0-5004 GCA_964372545.1 uncultured Ignavibacteriaceae bacterium | reverse complement strand
AGGGTTCACGTATCGACTACACGTGCTTCTTATCTTGTCAATTGCTTCCATTGGCTTTACGTCTTTCCATATTGCGGAAGTCCATAATGAATTAGATATTCACCAGCCCGACCCACCCGAACAACATGGTTGGGCGGGCAAAGCCGTTCTGGCGGGTAAGAAAGAAAGGGAGGAGTTGAACCTCAAACTTGAACCCTTTGAGAAACTCTGCAGCGTGGATGCTGGTAGATATTTCTGGACTGTTTTCATACGGAACGCGATTTTACGAGAAAACCCAAATTTAGATCCAGTAGAAGTCATCGAATGGGCGAACGTCTGGTATTTGACATGCAGCGAAACCCGTGAAGAGATACTACTCACGTTGGCAATCGCATATATTGAGTCAGCCACATGGGTAACAGTTGATGACCGTGATTCCTTTGTTCGTTTTCATCCTCGTGCGATAAGTCCAAAAGGTGCTCTGGGACTTTTTCAGCTCATGGGTCCAACTGCCTGCGAAGTCGCTGATAACTTAGGTATATATTATGACAAGTCAGTGAAGAGTCCCTCTGATGCCATCATAAGTGTGAGCACCGATACGTCTGCTTCGGTGAACGACAAAAGAAAGTTGGTCCAGGAAATAATTCTAAAGCATGTTGAGAAATATCCCGGCAGCATTGAGGCAGTTGCTCTGGACCCCATAAATAATATTAAGATGGGAATATATTATTTTGCACACCTCAAGCGGTGGGATTTGGCTTTAGAGGCGAGGATAGAAAGTTATAATGCGGGTTTTCGAGGATACACTCGTGGTTTGGGTCGTGAAGAAACAGTCCCTTATAGGGAGAAAGTTCTGTGGAGGTACGCAGTCTACAAGGAAGTATCCGGGCAATTTTCCCTCTCCACGTATCCCAGTCCGTTCAATCCGTGAACAACCGTTGAGTTTCCATTCGCTCGCTCCGGGTTTGTTAGCTTGCACGGTTACAACAGGTTGGGAGAAGACGCGGATAGTTCCATTCCTAGTTGATTTTCGAGCGACAGATATTTGAGGTGGTGTTCATTTGCCAAGGGCATTGCCTTGCAACTTTCGTGGTGCTCAGGCTGCTCGATCTTGCCGGTGTTTCTGATTGCTCGAGGCATCGACGAGGTTCTTCAGAGCCGCAGAGCCTTTGATCCGTCGAAAGTTCTTTTCTGCTTCCAACAATCCTGTTCCGATCGACCGCTCCACCTGCTTGCCGTGACACCAGCGCTTGACGTTGCGATGAACTTGCCGCAGAACGGCAGCACCTCGTTGCTGCCGCAGACGTCAATCAAAATAACGAAAGGGACACAACAATGAAGGCGTCGATAATTTTAATCCTTTCCCTCACTGCATTAGCAACGATTGCGGAAACGACCTTTGCTTACCCACCGGCAGTTGGCATTCTGGGGAAAGCAAAATCGTGTATGAGCTGCCATGCAAACACCGGACCATGGGCAGACGATCAGGAAACGATTATTGATATTCTTGATAAAGAGACGATGAAATCTCTTCGTCAGCCTGATGGCACATTTCTTCTTGACGTGAAGCGAAATCAGCCGAGAACACTTCTTACGGTCATTGGTAGAACCAAGGCGGATGACGCTCCCGCACCGTACCGAAATGCCTGGCTTTACATTGACCCAGCGAGAATTGAATCAAATTCATTGTCAAAATTTGCACCCGGCTGGGCAGGCTGGGCAGTGAATCTTCAGATGTTCTGTCGTATTCTGAGCGACAAAGTAGCTGGCTACGAGGGAGCCACGATCACTGTGCTGCCGATGACCGTCATGCCGCTCGATGATGTAACAGAAACAGAGATACAATTGCAGGTGATGTTGACAAAAGCAGGCTATCAAGGGGCGCGGCAAGGAACGAATGATCGGCAACTACTTCGAGCGAAAACTCAAGTTGAAGGTGTATGAATGAATATCTTTCCGCAAGTGAAAATCGTAGCGGCGAGCGGATTAGGAGCCATGAAATCCGGGCAACAGTCCATCAAGTCTTGCACAATGGGAAAGGGGAGGGGAGTTGACAATTGAGTGGAGGAAAACGAAACAAAATCAAAAACTTTAGACTCCCGAAGTTTCAAAAACTTCGGGAGTCTATTACCTTCGGGAGTCTTCTACCACAATGGGAGATGCAGTTGGTTGTACCATCCCGAATCAGAATACTCCGCAGGGTTACTACAACATCGAACGAATGCTGAAATCCGTTCTCAGCAAAGGCGGAAAGGTCAAAGCGTGCGGCACGTGCATGGATGCACGCGGCCTTCGCAATGCTCACCATGCCCGCTCGACCGAGCCGTTCGGGCGAGCAGAAGGCGGGCTTGCCGATGGAGTCGAGATAAGCAATATGGCTGAACTTTCTCAATGGACAGTCGAGGCCGGCAAGGTGTTCACGTTTTGAAAAGAAATCCCAACGCCGTACATTAAACGTTAGGCAAAATTGCACCATCATAAGGAGTTCGTTCATATGAATAATCTACACAGCTTGATTCTTGAACACGTTCAAGAGATCATTTACGCTGTGAAAACGAACGGCGATCCGCTGCGGGGCAACGTTGAGGTTATCGGCAAGAGGGTTGAGTCTCTGCTCGGCTACAAGCCGCAAGAGTTCATCGACGATCCAAATCTCTGGATGTCCATCGTTCATCCCGACGATCTTGATGGTGTGAGACGGGCAACTCAGGAAATGTCTGAGACCGGCAAACCCGTTGCACGAATCTACCGGGTTCGGCACAAGACGACGGGACAATATCTCTGGCTTGAAGACAAGCCTTCACCGCTTTTTGACAATGAGGCTCGCTTCGTCGGCTACATCGGTATCGCACTTGATATTACCGAGCGTAAACAGGTGGAGGATGCAGCCCATCGATCGAAGCATATGCTGGAAACTCTGTTCGATTCCATTCCCGATGCACTTCTTGTTGTCGATCTCAATGGCAGGATAACTCAAGCCAACAAGCAAGCTGAGTTAATGTTTGGGTATAATCGGGATGAGCTGCTCAGCCAGTCCGTTGAAGCGCTAATTCCAGAACGATCCAAAGGGACTCACATCCATCATCGTGCTGCTTACGCAGCTTCTCCACGAGCTCGCCTCATGGGTGCTGGTTTGGAACTGTACGCCAGGCGCAAAGATGGTACGGAATTTCCGGTTGACGTCGCCCTCGGTCCGATAAGACTTAATGGGACTACTCCCACCCTCTGTGCCATCCGAGATGTTACCGAGCGCAAGGGGGCTGAACAACAAATGAGACAACTCTCCATGGCGGTGGAGCAGACAGCAGATTGCCTCATTATCACAGACCGAGAGGGCGTGATTCTGTATGTCAATGCTGCGTTTGAGAAAGAGACAGGATACACACGCGAAGAAGCGCTCGGGAAAACTCCACGCATTCTCAAATCAGGCGAGCACGATCCACGATTCTATGAAGTCCTGTGGAAAACAATATTGTCCGGGAACGTGTTCAGATCTGTCTTCACCAACAGGAAGAAAACCGGTGAGCTGTTCTATGAGCAGAAAACCATTACTCCATTGAAGGACGCACAAGGAAACATCACGCATTTCGTTTCCACCGCGAAAAATATCACCGAACAAATGCAGGCAGAAAAGACACTGAAGGAAAGTGAGAAACGCTACCGTGATCTTTTTGAGACCACGAGCGATCTCATACAGGCAGTAGCACCGGATGGACGCGTGTTGTTTGCAAATCGGGCGTGGCGTGAAACGCTTGGATACACAGAGGAGGAGTTGATCGACCTGAACATAGACAGGGTGGTGCATCCTGAAGCCCTGACTCAGTGTTTCGAGACGCTTCAGCGTGCAATGAGCGGCGAGAAGATCGATCGAATTGAGACTCACTTCATCACAAAGGACGGAAAGACAATCATTGTTGAGGGGAGCGTGGCGTGTCGTTTCGAAGCCTCGCAACCTGTAGCTGTTACGTGCTTCCTTCGCGATATAACGAAGCGCAGGGAGGCGGAGGAGGTGCTGCGCCATTCGCGCGACCTGCTCAATCTCACCGGGCATATGGCTAATGTCGGCGGCTGGGAATTGGATATGGAAACCCAGACTCTTAGCTGGACCGAAGAGGTCTATCGCATCCATGAGGTTGATCCCGTCACCCGGCCGAATATTGCCGAGGCGATCAATTTTTACGCACCGGAGGCACGGCCGGTCATCACCAAAGCAGTGCAGGCAGGCATCGACTCAGGCACTTCTTGGGATCTCGAGCTCCCGCTGATTACCGCGCAGGGCCGGCGCATCTGGGTGCGCGCCCAGGGGCAAGCCGAGCGCCGGGGCGGCAAGACGGTTCGCCTTTATGGCGCATTTCAGGATATCACCGAGCAGAAAAAGGCACAGGAAGCGACTCAACGTTTGGGTCGCATCCTCGAAAGTTCTTTCAATGAGATATATGTATTCGACTCAGGCTCACTCGGCTTCATCCAGGTCAACGCAGGGGCGCAGCAGAACCTAGGATACACTATGGACGAACTGAGTAGCTTGACTCCACTTGACCTGAAACCGGAGTTCAACAAGGAAAGTTTTGAGGCACTGATCGCTCCCCTGCGCACCGGAGAGGAAGAGCAGATCGTGTTTCAAACGATTCACTTGCGAAAAGATGCGTCGACCTATCCCGTCGAAGTCCGGCTGCAGCTCTCACGAACCGAGGAACCGCCAGTTTTTGTTGCCATTATTCAAGACATCACCGAGGGCAAGAAAGCAGAGAAACAGATCGGCATGCTCGCGCACGCCGTGAAAAGCATCAGCGAGTGTGTGAGCATTACTGATATGGAAGACAAGCTGCTGTTTGTCAATGAGGCGTTTCTGAAAACGTACGGCTATGACGAACACGAGCTTCTGGGAAAGCATATCAGCGTTGTCCGGTCTCCGAACAATCTGCCAGAGGTTGTTCGCGACATTCTCCCTACAACACTGCGCGGCGGCTGGCATGGTGAGCTTCTCAATCGAAGAAAAGACGGCAGCGAATTCCCGATTTTTCT
>CAYJSZ010000149.1:3634-5108 GCA_964372545.1 uncultured Ignavibacteriaceae bacterium | reverse complement strand
CGCAGGCGTGCCTTTGTGACTTAGTGGCTGAGTAAATACCATGATTCATCATTACATCAACAATGAATTCGTTCCATCTGTCGATGGGAAGAGGTTCGACACGCTGAACCCGACGACCAACCAGCCGATCGCTCAGATCGCTTCCGGCTCGGCACAGGACATCGACCGGGCAGTCAAAGCAGCCCGGAAGGCGTTTGACGAAGGTCCCTGGCCGCGCATGTCCGCCGACGAGCGAGCAAAGTACCTCCGCAAGATTGGAGATTTGATCCTCAAGCACGCAGACGAAATTGCCGAGTCAGAGATCGAAGACACCGGAATCCCCGTCAGCCAGATCAAGAAGGGTGCAATTCCCCGCGCGGCGGATAACTTCTACTTCTTTGCGGAGATGGCGACGAGGATCGTCGGCGAAGTATTTCCTGTTGAAGGCAAGTTCATGAACTACACCGTCCGCCGACCGATTGGCGTTGCCGGACTGATCACGCCCTGGAATACGCCGTTCATGCTGGAGACGTGGAAAGTCGCTCCCTGTTTGGCCGGAGGTGACACCTGCGTTCTCAAACCGGCAGAATGGTCCCCGCTTTCGGCGGACAAACTCGCACATATCATGCAGGAAGCCGACCTGCCTGCCGGAGTGTTTAATCTCGTTCACGGCTTTGGCGAGACGGCCGGCGCGTCGCTCGTCGCCCACCCTCAGGTGGAGCTTATTTCATTTACGGGCGAAACCACGACCGGCAAAGAAATCATTCGCAACGGCGCGAATACGCTGAAGCGATTTTCGATGGAGCTCGGCGGCAAGTCGCCGACGATTATTTTTGATGACGCAGACTTTGAACGAGCTCTCGACGGCGCAATCTTTCAAGTCTATTCCCTGAACGGCGAACGCTGCACCGCAGGCTCTCGACTGCTTGTTCAGAAGGGCATCTATGACAAGTTCGTCGGCGCACTTGAAGGACGCGTGAAATCCATCCGCGTTGGAGACCCGCGGGACCCGCAGACGGAAGTTGGCCCTCTGATTCACCCCGACCACTGGCAGCGTGTGCGCGGCTACATGGATGTCGCACGACAGGAAGGCGCAACGATCGCCGTAGGCGGCGACCGACCGGCCAACCTCAGGCACGGAAACTATTTCGCTCCAGCGCTCATCACGGGAGTCCGCAACGAGATGCGCGTCGCTCAGGAAGAGATTTTCGGCCCCGTGTTGGTCGTGATCCCATTCAAGGATGACGCTGAGGCGACCCGCATAGCGAACGACGTGCAGTACGGCCTGGCCGCGTACGTCTGGACGCAGAACCTTTCGCGCGGGCATCGCATCGCGGAGGCGATCGAGTCTGGATTGGTCTGGATCAATTCGCATAACGTGCGGGACCTTCGAACGCCGTTTGGCGGTTCAAAGAACAGCGGCATCGGACGCGAAGGCGGGCATTATAGTTTCGATTTCTATACCGAATTGACGACGATTCACGTCGCGCTGGGC
>CAYJSZ010000149.1:0-3534 GCA_964372545.1 uncultured Ignavibacteriaceae bacterium | reverse complement strand
CAAAAACTCAGCGAGAGTTCACCGGAGATCTATTACGCCGGCGAGCGGGTGAAGGATGTAACGACGCATCCGGCGTTCAGGAATGGCGTCCGAAGTCTTGCCGCCCTCTACGACCTGCAGTGGAAGCAGCCCGACGTGATGCTGTATGATTCTCCGACGACGGGCAACAAAGTCGGCCGCTCGTTCATGATACCGAAAACGCAGGAGGATCTCCGCAGCGTCAGCCGCATGATGAAGGTCTGGGCCGACGCGACCTTCGGCATGATGGGCCGCTCGCCCGACTATCTGAATCGAGCCATGTCCGCCTACGCCGCAGGTGCAGATTTTCTCGCACAGGCCAATCCAAAGTTAGCCGACAACTCACGCCGTTATTACGAGTACATCCGTGAAAACGACCTTTGCCTCACGCACACGCTCATCACGCCGCAGGCAAACCGTTCCGTCAATACAGCGCGGCAGGCCGACCCCTATCTCGCCGCCCGCGTCAAGGAAGAAACCGACGCGGGGATCGTCATTCGCGGCTGCAGGATGCTTGCCACACTGCCTGCTTCGGATGAAATCATGGTCTTTCCATCAACTCTGCTGAAGAATCAGGAAGAGGACGCTCCGTACGCGTTCGGCCTTGCCATCCCTACCAACACTCCCGGGTTGAAATTCCAGTGCCGCGAGACCGTGGACTACGGCCGGTCGCACTACGACCATCCGCTCGGCTCCCGCTTCGAAGAGATGGACGCGGTGGTGATCTTCGACGATGTCTTTGTCCCGTGGGAGCGTGTGTTCCTCTATCGCGATGTTGCCAAATGCAACGAAGCGTACGCCCGAACCGGTGCGATCGTCAACATGTCCCACCAGGTCGTGGTAAAGAACATTGCGAAGACAGAATACCTGCTTGGGCTGACCTCACTTCTTGCTCATACGATCGGCATTGAAGGCTTCCAACACATTCAGGAGAAAATTGCGGAGATTTGGGTAAATGCGGAGACGATGAAAGCTTTCCTGCGCGCCGCCGAAGCCGACGCGAAGTTGGACGAGTATGGCGTCATGCGTCCCGCGTGGGATCCACTCGACGCTGCGCGCAACCTCTACCCGCGGTTATATCCCCGCATGGTCGAGATCGTTCAACAAATGGGCGCAAGCGGACTCGTTTCTGTTCCGACGGAAGCCGACATGAAAGGGCCGCTGGTTGACGAGATCAAAAACTATTTTCAAGCCGCACGAGCCGAGGCGCATGAACGTATTCCTCTGTTCCGACTGGCATGGGACACTGCTCTCTCCGCATTCGGTTCACGGCAGGTGTTGTACGAGCGTTTCTTCTTCGGCGATCCGGTGCGTATGGCAGGCGCCCTGACGGCAAATCATGATCGCACACAGTACATGGAGCGCGTGCGCGAGTTCCTCGCCAAAGCAAAAGATGAAGCGTTTGCAGAAGCATCAACCAAAGCCTAATCGAGAGTGAAGACGGGCGCTCCCTTACCGGAAGAGAACGAGCATGCGGCTACTCTTGCTCGCATTCGTCGGTTTCTTCTGACTCTCTTTGTTCTGGGGATTCTTGCGACCACGGCAGAGCTGCTGCTGATGGGACATACCGAGGAGCTGCAACTGGTCCCGCTGCTTTTGATTGCGATTTGTGTTTTGGTGCTCGGATGGCGAGCAATCCACCGACACGCGAGAAGCGTTCGGGTGTTTCAGGGGACGATGATTCTCTTCCTGCTCAGCGGCGTTGCAGGAATGGTTCTACACTACCGGGGCAATGTGGAGTTCTTGCTTGAGCTCTATCCGTCGCTGGGCGGGATGGAACTGTTTTGGAAAGCGCTAAAAGGCGCAACACCCATCTTCGGTCCGGGCATTATGATTGCATTAGCATTATTGGGATTGGCGTATGCGTACCGACATCCGGTATTGAGGAGTTCGAGCCATCACGAATCTACAAACAGAGGAGAGTAATATGAACCGATGGGCATTACCCCTTTTCAGAATTGTCATCGCGATGATCTTTACAGTAAGCTTCGCTGGCACGCTCGAAGCTCAGGTTGGACGTAGCCGGGGATTGACCGAACCGAATACTGCGGGAGAGAAAGATCTGCTGGCCCTTCCCCATCTCAACGAGACGATTGTGAAATCAATCATGGCGCGCCGTCCCTTCTTGAGTATGAAAGATCTGGACACGCTGCTGAGCACGTCGCTGAGTAAGGAACAACGGACAGCACTGTACGGCAAGATGTTCATCCACATCAACCTCAACACTTCCTCGAGAGAAGAGATCCTGTTGATCCCCGGCGTGGGGAACCGCATGGTACGCGAGTTTCTGGAATACCGCCCGTATAGAGCGCTTGCCCAATTCCGAAAAGAAATCGGCAAGTACGTGGACGAGAAGGAACTGGCACGACTGGAGCAATACGTCTTTGTACCAATCAATTTGAATAGGTCAAGCGACGAGGACATCCTCAGCATCCCCGGCGTCGGAAGACGGATGTTGCACGAGTTCAAGGAATACCGTCCGTACAAGAACATCGGGCAATTCCGGAAGGAAATTGGCAAGTACGTGAGCAAACAAGAGGTGGCACGGCTCGAGCGCTACGTGACGCTCGATTGAGAGCAAGAAAAAACAGAATTCTTCGTGAGGATATGGTCTGCATGGGTGAGCCAATCGATCCAAAAGCGTTTCGCCAAACTGTCGGCCAATTCGCGACCAGTGTCACTGTTATTGCCGCTGAAGTTGACGGCGAGGTTCACGGGATGACGGCGAACGCGTTCACCTCGGTCTCGCTCAGCCCGATGCTCGTGCTGTTCTGCGTGGACAAGCGCGCAAAGATGACGGACTTTCTGCTGCGTGCGAACGGGTTCTCGGCCAACTTTTTGCGAGACGATCAGCAGGCGCTCTCGACCTACTTTGCCGGCGGATGGAAAGAACCAAAAGAGCCGCCGTTTCGGTTCGTCTCATGGGCAGGCGGTCCTCGTTTAGAAGGCTGCGCCGCGGCCATCGGCTGTCGGCTTCACCAGAAGGTTGAGGGAGGCGACCACTGGATTGTCATCGGCGAGGTGGTGGCGCTGCATACGGGCATCGAGCCGCGCAACCCGCTGATCTTCCACGCCGGGATGTATCGCAAACTTGACCGGAAAGAGAAAGAGCCGGCGCCGCCCGACCTCGACCAAGGAAAAACTGATATGAGTGTTTTTCTGGATCCATGGAAAGAAGAATAAGGATAAAACTGTCAACCGGAGATTTTATGTCCTTCAGCATTACCCGCGCAGCACATTTAGAATTCCGTGTTACCGACCTCGAGAAAGCGAGAGCGTTCTACGTCGACCTGCTCGGGTTTGTCGAGACGGCGCGCGACTCGCACCGTATTTACCTCGGCGGCTATGAAGAGCGCGATCTTTACAGTCTTGTGTTGCGCAAAGCGGAATCGCCCGGCGTGGGGCACATCGCCTTTCGCGTTGCCGACCCGGACGATTTAGGAAGAATTGCGAAGTTGTATGAGCAGCACGGTTGTGCTGTGAAATGGACCGACGAAGGCTTTGAGCAAGGTCAGG
>CAYJSZ010000148.1:0-5315 GCA_964372545.1 uncultured Ignavibacteriaceae bacterium | reverse complement strand
TAGTTGCTTTCGCGGATGCTGACGGTTTCCGGGCGGCTCATGTACGATTTCCAATCGTAGTTTAAGAAAAAGCGCATGGGCAATGTCGAGATACCCAACGTGACGCGCGGGATTTCCACTTCCGAGACCATTGAGAAGGTCATCGACTTCCCGGGAGCGATGATCATTCGAGTATCGTTGAAGCGCTCCTGTTTTGAATAGATGACGCTCTGGAAATCGATAAGACTCGTTGAGAAGCTGATCAAAAAAGGTTCTGAGAAAGGTGCGTTGCCGATGTTTTGAATTTGCAGCTGGAACTCATAGGTTGGCTGAAACACGCCGCCGCGTTGAGGGATAACCGCCGGTGCAGAGGGCGGAAGACCGTAGCTGACTTTCTTGATGATGAGGTCGGGGAGAGAAGGAGAGCCTTCCGGAAGTTTTACGACCGGTGCACTGCTCCTGCAAGCAAGGTAAAAGAAACCAACACACAGGAATGATACTACACGCCGCACAACAATCACCTCCGCCTCGTTCGTAGGCCTCTCCATGAGTAATAGATCTGTCGGAACAACCGAAAAACAAGAGGGAGCGTCGCAGCTCCCTCTTGTCAATTCTGATGAAAGCGTTAGAACGGCATCGTGAACGGCGATACCTTATTCGTCGCGAGCACGCGGTTCATATCCACAGTGCACGTAACAACTGTACCCGATGTTGTAAATCGGTCCATGATGTCGTCCGCGGGAACATAGTTTGGAACCACAACGAGTGTTCCAGCATCTCCCGCGTTGATCGTCGGGTTGGTTTCTTCTTCCCGTTTCATCATCGGCAGGCGGATACCCAAATCGCTCATCCGGCGGCCTTCCAGGAAAAAGATTTCCTGCCTGAGGAGATAAAGCATCCACAGGTGGTCCGCGGCGGCCGTCAGTGCGTCAATGTCGGCAGTGGTGACGCTCGTGTTCGAGATCTGCTTGATCGTCACCGTGGTGCTGCTTCGGCGCTTGACGAGTCCGGCTCGCGCCGGGGCGTTCGCGTCGGCTTTCACCGTGATGTTATCAGCATTCGGCCGATTGGTGCGGGGGTCACGATCCAAGAACTGCACCGTCGTCCGTCCTCCCGCCGTGCCTAACGCGAGGTTGACGGCGTCCTTCATCCGGGCCTTAGCGGTTGCCAGGTCGTTGTTCGAGATCGCGGCTTCTGCAAGGATGAGGTGCATCTCCTCAGCCTTCAAGACGGCGATCGGCGAAATACCCGTTGCGTCGGTGTACTTGGGATCCAAGAAATCCAGCCGCGGCAAGGGTTGTATGTCATTCAGCGCACGGGAAACGGCAAACGTCCATGCGGCGTTGGTGTTCGTCGTGGCATCGAACGATGCTGTGAAGACATAGGTAGCGTTCAACGCAAGAGCCGCGTTCGCAGCGCTCACTGCCTCTGTTTTCTTTCCCTGCACACGGTACGCGCGCGCAAGCGCAAACTGTGCCGCCGTCTTGACGGCTGCCGGACCGGTGCTCAGTGCCGTATTGAAGTCCGCCACGGCCGCATTAAGTAACTGGCTCGCCGGAACAGCAGGACCGCTCACCGCGATGGGGACGTATGAAAAATTCTCCGCCAGTACGAGCGTTGCAAGGCCCCGGTACAAAATCGCCTCTGCAACCAGGTCTGGAATACCCGTCGGCGTTGGGTCCTTCGGGGCGACCTGCGTAATGGCAAAGTCCACGAGAGCACGTACTCGCTGCGCGAGGGAATACAAGGAGCCGACGCCGTTGAGGGTCAGGTCGTCAGAACGCATGCCGCGCGGAAAATCTGCAAGGGGTGAGATAAATGTCTGCCAGTTGTCATAGTTGTCGGAAACGCAGTCGGTGAAGTAGGCTGCATTGTCGATCACGTCCGTGAAGGTTGTCCTGATTCCTTGCAGTGCTGCTCGCATGGAACCGGGCTGACCCACAATGCTCTCCTCGGTGATTTGAGGATTCTTCACTTCTGTGGGGTCGATCAGATCACATCCTGCCATGGTAATGATCGCGATGAAGAGAAAGAGAGAAGCAACAAAGAGTGCTTTTTCTCTGATCCGCGTTTTATTACTGATGTATGTTTTCATATTTGAGCTCCGTGTTTAATGTGAAAAAGGTTGTTCTTGGTTATAAGGATATCTCTAAGCCAAGTCGAACCTCTTTTGGCGGAGAGAGCGGGAAGTATCCGATACCGCCGACATCCAACTGTCCTCCTGCACGCACACCGTTCAGCTCGGGGTCGAATTCTTTCACCTGTGTGAAGGCAGCGACGTTGCGGACGCTAGCGTTCACTGCTAACCCACGAAGGTTAAACGACTCGTAGAGCGAAGCTGGTAATTGGTACCGAACTGAAATCTCACGAATCTTTATCCAATCTGCTTTATCGAGCCAAACCGATGAGGCCGTTGTGAAATTATATCCGGTTGGTACTTTGGCGGCATCAGGCTGGAGGTTATCAAAGAAGCGGAGAACGGAACCTGTATTGAGCACCCAACCGCCATAGGAGAACTCGGCTAAAGCGTTGAGCCGCAGGTCGCGGAAGAGTGTAACGCCCAACGCAAATGAGCCGGTGTATTTCGGCGTCGGTTGTTTCTCTGGATCCAGCACGTTGGCATCAAACTGGCCGGCACCGAGGTCTGGCCGCGGAACGTTGAGCCGGAAGATGCCAATCGGTTTTCCCTCTTCGACACGCAACGGAAGGAATGCAAAGCCACCGATATTGAAGGGCGCAGAACCGCCCAGACTCACTACATTGTTCTTGAGCGTGGCAAGGGACGCGCGGACGGAAACTTCGATATCTGCCGTCGATATGGGCACGGCATTGACTGCAAATTCCCACCCTTTGTTTTCAATTTCTCCCACATTCCTCAACTGGTTCACGTAGCCAGACGCAGGCTCTTGAGCGACGGTAAAAAGCGCATCCTTGGTCGTAGCCTGGTAATAGGTCACCTGCAATGCGACACGGTCGTCGAGGACCCCGGCATCGAAACCGAACTCGATTGTCGTTGTTTTTTCCGGCTTCAAGTTCCGGTCGCCCGGATTGCCGAGGCCGATGGTGCCGATTTGTTGGAATGTACTCGCGGAAAACGTTCGGTCACGCGTAAAGGCCTGTGGAAACTTCCCCGTCACGCCATAGGAGGCGCGGACTTTAAAAGAATTGACATATTCCTTTACAGGCCAGAACGACTCATCGGAAATATTGTAAGCGATTCCGGCTTTAGGATAGGCTTGCAAACCGGCGTCCTTCCCGAACGCGGAGTTCCCGTCGATGCGGATTCCAAGGTCGAGGAACAGACGGTCAAACAAGCCGATATTCTCCTGAGCATAGACCCCACCCTGGAAGAGTTGTAGATTTGATTCTGCCGCGGAAATGACTGCCGCGTTGTCGAAGTCATCCGTACCCGGGACGGGATAATTGGTTCCGGTGGCTTGCGACTGGCGATCTTCCTCACGGAAACCCTGGACGCCCACAGTGAGCGTTGAGGTAATATCTCCCTCCTTGGGATAGGAGAGCGTGGCGGAAGATTCGAGGGAGATCTGCAAATAATCTCGGTCGGAACGGAACAAACCGCCGCCGGGAGTCGACGTCCACGAGGCTGCAGGGATAGGGTTGAAATTCCGTTGCTCGTTCTTGCGGTAATCCACACCCACGGTAACTTTTGTCGCCAGGAAACCATAGGGCGTATAGTGCGCCGTCAGACCCGACGTAAACCTGTTGACATTGTCCCTCAATTCTGGCAGCAGAGCGACGGCAAGCAGTGAGTCTGCGTTGGTCGATCGCTGGAATGTTCCCCGCTCCGAGCTCGTCAACACCGACGCAATAGCATTGTTGTTGTAATTGTTGCCGTAAAGGGAATTCGTGAAGCCTGCAGAGAAATCGACCGAGACCTTTTCGGCAAGCGACGCTCGCAAACCGCCGCCAAAGTTGTACAGACGGGACGTCAGTTTTTGCACCGTGCCTTCACTGAGCTGCATGCGGCCGCTCACGTTGTACGTTGCAACGTCGGTACCACCGGTTACATTGGCGACGTAGTTCTGGAATTGACCATCCCGCAGAACCTTGTCTTTTGTGTATTGCTCGCGCACCCACTTCTTCTCCGCTAAATCGACTCCTTGCGTCGTACTAAACGTCCAACGAGGAACGCCGGCGTATCCCTTTTTGGTGAAAATCTGAATCACACCACCCGCAGCATCGGAGCCGTACAACGTTGACGCTGCGCCGCCTTTAATGACCTCCACTCGCTCAACGTTGCCAACAACGATGTCTGAGAGCGAGCTCATTTGCAATCCGCCCGTTCCGCGCGAGAGGCGGTAATTATCTTGGTTATCTACGCGCACACCATCAATGTAGATCACCGGTGTCTGGCTTGAAACAGCGCTGTTGATGCCCCGCGAGCGAATACGCCCTGCGGTACCCGGTTGGCCTGAATTGTTAAAGCTAATCAGACCGGGTACGCGCCCTTGCAGCAGTTCACTGATGGAGGTAACGGGCGCAGCCGAAATTTCTTTCGCCGTGATGGTTTCCACCGTAGAGGCAAGTTTGCGCTTTTCAATCGCGGTCCCTTGACCCGTCACGACGACTTCGTCCATCTGAACCGCTGTAACACTCAACGCAAAGTCCGCAGTCACTGTGGCGTTCGCCTGGACGGTGACTTCTTTTGTCTGCTGGCGATATCCAACAAAGCGGACGAGAACAGAGTATTGCCCTGGGGGAACACCTTTGATACTGTACATGCCGTCAAGGTTTGAGGCGGACCCAAGCTGGGTGCCGATGATGACGACGTTTGCCCCGATGAGCGGTGTTCCGCGCTCGGCATCGGTCACGACTCCCCGAATTTCTCCCGTGACCTGTTGCCCAAGGGCCGGCAGGCTCACAAGAACGAGGAGCACCAATGCTACAAAGGCGGAATTCGTAAAACGCCATAGCAGTTGTCTCATACATCCTCCTAAAAAATGAGTTGTGAAATTAGTGGGTTAATAGGAACAACAGGGCGCTATTTTGCACCAACGAGAGGTGCAACAAGTCATCCCAAACAACAGACAGAGCTTCCAACACGGTGCGGGCGGGAGATGAGACAACGAGGGAAATGTAGAAACGAACACCCTGTGTTCGTTCTGGTGTGTACGATCGATGCGGGATTTGAACATTCGAACTCTTGCCTCGCTGGTGGAATAAGTAAGGATGAAAGCTCATTGTTACAAACTTGACTTATAGTAGAAAAAAGAGAATTCAAAGTCAACCCGGATGCAACTAAAGAACGGTAGTAAAGAACGGTAGTGTCCTAATTTGCTGGGCTGTCACGCCTGTCCCGACGTTTCTTGTCGGGA
>CAYJSZ010000147.1:0-5368 GCA_964372545.1 uncultured Ignavibacteriaceae bacterium | reverse complement strand
GTTTCCACATGTAGTTACGATATCCAAAACACAACCCTATTTAGTGGAAACGGCAAGCTGCCTCGGGATTGATGGTCGGATTCTGTCCAATATTACCGAAAATCGTACCAAAGAATTCTTCCAATGGATCTGTTTCCCTGAGGAGAAAGCTTGAGGGAACAGAAATCCAAGCTATTGATTTTAGGAAAACCACTAATCGATTCTCTTTTCTGCGAAGGAAAGGTCACCTTGCTTCTCGTGGCATATTCGGCTATCTTCCCGCGAAATGATTCCGCATCAAACCCTCTCCAAGCTCCGTGACATTGTCGGACGGGACAACTTCCTCGACTCGCCCGAAGACAAGATCGCCTACTCCTACGACGGAACACAGCTTCTTCAACACCAACCCGACGCAGTGTTGATTCCCCGTTCGTTGGAACAGATCTCGCGTGTCCTGAAACTTGCCAATGAAGAGGGCTTTGCCGTTGTCGCCCGCGGCTCAGGCTCTGGACTCAGCGGCGGCGCAATTCCTGTTGAGAATTCCGTTGTCCTGTTGATGAACCACTGGAACAAAATTCTTGAAATCGACCAGCAGAACTTGACCACGTGGGTTGAGCCGGGAGTGATTACCGCACAACTGCATTCAGCGGCGGAGACGCTCGGTCTCTTCTATCCACCCGACCCCGGAAGCTCAGCCATTTGCACGATCGGCGGAAACGTAGCGGAAAACGCCGGCGGATTACGAGGGCTCAAATATGGCGTCACGAAAAACTATGTGATGGGGATGGAAGTAGTGCTGCCGAACGGCGAGGTGATTGTCGTGGGAGGGAAGTCAGTAAAAGATGTGGCCGGATATAATCTGAAAGATTTCTTGGTAGGATCGGAGGGAACGTTGGGAATCTTCACGCGAATTCTGTTACGGCTGATTCCCAGGCCGGAGACTTCCGAAACGATGCTCGCGTATTATGACAAAATGAGCGATGCAGCAAAGACAGTTTCGGATATCATCGCGTCGAAGATCACTCCGGCCATTCTCGAGTTCCTCGACAACACGACGATCAAATGCGTGGAGGATTATGCGCACCTCGGATTACCGACCTCGCTGGAGTCAATTCTGCTGATTGAAGTTGACGGACGACCTGCCATGGTGCATGAGGATGCGGAGAGAATTATCGCGGTGTGCAAGAAGCATAACGCCAGGGACGTTCGAGTGGCGGCTACGGCGGATGAAGCGAATAAACTGAGGACTGCCCGACGAGCCGCATTCAGCGCGTTAGCCCGCGTGCGCCCGACGACGATTTTAGAGGATGCGACCGTTCCCCGCAGCGAAGTTGCGCCAATGCTCGAGCGGATTAACCAGATCTCCAGCAAGTACAATCTGACCTTCGGTAATTTTGGCCACGCAGGGGATGGCAATCTTCATCCCACGTGTCTGACGGACGAGCGCGACAAGGACGAGATCCACCGGGCGGAAAAGGCTTTTGAAGAGATTTTTGATCAAGCCGTGAAATTCGGAGGAACGATAACCGGCGAGCATGGAACCGGCCTCCAGAAAAAACGATTCCTCGAGAAGGTCTACAACTCCGCCGCTATCGACATGATGCGAAAGATGAAGCTGACGCTCGACCCCAACGGCGTTCTCAATCCCGGCAAGATTTTTGATCTGAAGCCGCGCTGCGAAGGTCCACTGCCAAAGAATCAAGAGCAGCTCAAAAAGTTTTTGGAGATGGGGGCATGGACGTGATCTGGAAAATGAAGAATCTTAACAATATCTGGCCATCATTTTTGACACTTTGTCTTTACTCGTCCGCGTCTGCTTATGTATTTGCGCAAACACCTCGCGTTGACTCGGTTGTTCCTTCACAAGGACCAATTGTTGGAGGCACGATTGTGACAATAAGGGGGACAAATTTCTCTGCAGCCACCCTGCAAGTGGATAAGACTAATGTGACTCCAATGTTGATTAGTGACAGCCAAGTCATTTTACAGATGCCTCCGCACGATAATGGCTATGCTCTCATTAAGATCCGAAACGCTGCAGGAACCGGGTACGGGGAGTTTCTCTACATTCCTCCAAGACTTGATGAGATGCCGCCGGGGTACATCACCACCATCGCCGGAGTGGGAACATTCTGGGGTGATGGAAGGCCTGCCACAAAGGCAATGGTGGAGCCAACTGACATTACTCTTGACAGCAAAGGGAACATCTATGTAGGAGAGCCGAGCCAGGCAAGAATAAGGCGCATCCGCACTGACGGGATCATCGAACCTTTTGCAGGCACTGGAACAGAAGGAGTTGCCGGGATCGGAGGACCAGCGAGCGAAGCACAGCTTTGGCAAGCAAGAAGTATGGCCATAGATTCTGCCGACAATATTTATATTGCCAATGCGTGGAGCCATCGCATTCTGAGGGTCGATGCGATGACCGGAATACTCACTGCTATTGCGGGCACGGGAACTGCCGGATTCTCTGGAGACGGCGGCCCAGCATTGCAAGCCCAATTTAATTTTCCAAATCAAGTAGCCATGGATAAAGATGGAAATCTTTATGTTTTGGATTCGGGGAATTTCCGCATTCGACGAATTGCAAGAGATGGAACTATCTCAACAGTCGCGGGAAACGGAACACCGGGCTTTTCGGGCGATGGGGGGCCAGCGATCGATGCTCAGTTCAACATTAATTTCATCGATAACGGCGGATTAGCCGTGGACCGAAAAGGAAATGTATATTTGGCAGACACCGATAATAACCGTGTGCGCAAAATTGATAAACAAACGGGGATCATTACAACCTTTGTTCCCGCGGAATACGTTCGTGCCGTGACACTGGATTCTTTAGACAACCTCTACTTTGCATCGGCTCAGTCTCAATCGGGTCGCATTTTCAAAGTATCTCCAACCGGTCAGATAATTGCAAGCTGGGGAAGAGGCGTCGGCTTCAGCGAAGATGGTCTCTCTGCACAAAGCGCGCCACTTGGCTTCATTGACCGCGTAAGAATTGACCAGTCTGGTAACATCCTCTTTACGGATTTCACGGTTAATAGAGTACGTCGCATCAATATTCAGAGTGGACTTTTAGAAACAGTCGCAGGAATCGGCCCACACCTCATTGGTGATTCGGGCCAAGCAGTTGCCGCTGTCTTAAATAATTTCAATAGCGACATAGTTTTTTCTTCCACGAGTGATCTTTTGATAGGCGATTCTGGCAACTACAGGTTACGAAAAATCGATTCAAATGGTACTATCAGTACGATCGCGGGAAATGGTTTGTTTGGACTTACCGAACTAGATGAAATTCCAGCGATCGAGACGACTATATTGGGTATTGCAGGACTTGAGTTGGGGAAAGACGGCAGCATTTATGTGTTAAACGAGCATGCGGTCCGCCGAATTGATCCTCTAGGGATAATTCATCTCGCTGCTGGAAACCAGAATCGCGAAAGAGGTTTTTCAGGTGATGGGGAGATTGCAACGCAGGCAAGATTCATGCAAATCTGGGATGTGGTCAGCGACAGTAATGGAAACCTATACATTGCTGATTCAAATAACAATCGTATAAGAAAAGTCGATGCTCAGACAAGTATTATTTCCACAGTCGCTGGAAGTGGTCCAGGAAACGAGTTTGAGAACTATGGAAAAGGAAGCTTCTGTGGGGACGGTGGACCTGCATTACAAGCGTGTTTGAATACACCTTATGGTGTTGCGGTAGACCGAGAAGGAAATCTTTTCATTGCGGAAGGTCACGACACTCGAATCAGAAAGGTGGATCGTAACGGTGTCATTAGTACGTTCGTGGACCTCAAACCATTTCAGGCTAACGGGTACACCACCAAACTGGTGTTTGATAATGCTGGTAACTTATATACATTAGGTGGCTCGAAGATTTTCAGAATTAGTCCGGCCGGCGTTGTATCGAGAATTGCCGGACCAGCTTTTGGTGGGATAGGTTTCTCTGGAGATGGGGGAACTGCTCTCAGTGCAGCGATGTACGCTCAGGGACAAGCTGGGGGAATTGCCATTGATAGAGAAGGAAATTTATTTTTTTGCGATGGAGGTAATCGTCGCATTCGAGTAGTGAAAAATGGCGCCGTCATTGCTCCCCCTAATGCGAGCATCCAAATTACCCAGGGTGCCTCTCAGACAGTTCAAGTCAGTACGCCTCTGGCTTCACCTTTAGAGGTAACTGTACGCGATGAGCTTGGCAACCCGGCAAACGGCGTCCGAGTGGATTTCAGCGCACCAGCCAGTGGTGCATCGTCTGTTTTCCCAAACGGAAGTAACAGCTTTAGTGCCTACACAGATACATCCGGAAAAGCGACCATACGCGCTTTCACGAACTGCATAGCCGGTGCCTACGAGGTCACTGCGACACCGCTCGGGTCATCGACAACGCTTAGATTTTCAATCACAAACACGTCAAGCCCCAACGGCAACCCACAGCCTACAATCAAGTCGAACTCACCTTCAACTGCATTTGCTGGTGGATCAAGCTTCACCTTGAAGGTCGTCGGCTCGAAGTTCGTCCCGTGTTCATATGTGTTGTGGAATGGGTCACCTCAGCCGACGCTCTTCCTCAATGACACTCTTCTGGCTGTCACGATTTCAACCAGCAAGATTGATACGCTGGGCGCGATGCAAGTCACCGTTGTCAATCCAACTCCCGGGGGAGGAACCTCACAACCGATCGCGTTTCAAATTTTGCTCGCGCCACCAACACTCGCATCACCATCGGACAGCTCGACCGGTATCGAAACAACACCGACAATGAAGTGGAATCCATCTCCTCGAGCAACGCTCTACCATCTGCAGGTTTCCAAAGATTCTACCTTCACTACAACTTTCATCAACGACTCTACGCTCACAACAAACTCGAAGCAGATTGGTCCATTAGAACAGGGTACAACCTATTTCTGGCGTGTCCGTGCAGAGGCTGCGGGAGAAGTGAGTGCATATTCTCTTGTTAGAAGGTTCAGAACGACGGGAGTCTCATCAGTCGAAAGAGTTGATGGGGATATTCCGAAGGAATACAACCTCGCTCAAAATTTTCCCAACCCGTTCAATCCTACAACGGTAATCGAGTTTTCTCTCCCTAACCTCGGATATGTTTCTCTTGTAGTCTTTAACAGCCTCGGTCAACAGGTTCAAACCATCATAGCTCAGGAGATAGCAGCCGGAAGATATCGCGCACAATGGAACGCTGTTAATGCCGCCAGCGGTGTCTATTTCTACCAACTACGTGCAGGCGAATTTGTGGAAACAAAAAAACTCATGCTGATTCGATAGTTTGGAGATAATTCGTTTTCCTAAAAATAACTCGACCAAACGTGCTTGCACAAAAAGTTTTCACAAAACAAAACATCGATGTTCATCGTGTCGATATAAGCGAAGC
>CAYJSZ010000146.1:0-5371 GCA_964372545.1 uncultured Ignavibacteriaceae bacterium | reverse complement strand
ACGACCTTTATTTGGTGTACAATGAAGGGCTGAACACCGACAGGTTTCGCGAGCGCCCTGTTCTTCCAAGCACGAGCAGCAGGACCGTGCTGTTGAAGTACACGTACACGTTTACGCTCTAAACAAGTAAACTGCAGCGTCTGCCTGAAAGTTGTAACTGTTTTACACAGCGTTTCTCTGTCCTCGTTTGTTCCCCAATTGGGAACTTAGTATATTGAAAGATGAGGGTCATCTCAAGAGGAACCCTGAGAGAGTTTTGGTTGAAGCACAAGGATTCAGAGGAGCCATTAAAAGCTTGGTACGCAGAGACCAAGGTTGCAAAATGGAATAATCCGAATGAGATTAAACTAAAATATCGCAGTGTTAGTATCCTTAAGAATGGCCGAGCCGCCTTCAACATCGCAGGCAACAAACACAGGCTTGTTGTCAGCATCAACTATTCACTGAAAATTGTTTACATCCGGTTCATTGGAACTCACCGGGAATACGATGAAATCAACGCGGAGGAAATCTAGGAATGAAGACCTTTAGAATAAGACCCATCAAGAGCCAGGCAGATTATAAACACGCCCTGTCGTTGATCGATAAATATTTTGATGCTAAACGCGGAACGCCTGAAGGTGATTTCGTGGAAGTCTTAACTGTGCTTGTGGGAAAGTATGAAGAGGAGCACTATCCCATTGGCCCGCCAGATCCAATAGAAGCAATAAAATTTAGAATGGAACAATTGGGATGGACAAATGAAAATCTTCAAGCTGTACTTGGGAGCAAGAGCAGAGTATCCGAAATCCTTAACCGCAAAAGAGAATTATCATTGCAAATGATTAGAAAGATTAACAAAAAGATGGGAGTACCCGCAGAAGTTCTTATAGAAGCTAATTAGTTCTCTCAAAATACTAGGATTAGATAGGTAGCCTACAATTACTCTATCTCTGTTCCTATCCGGCAATAGCGGTTCGTTGAATTTTCTTCCCCGGACTTCTTAAAAACGCACGACTCCCCACTTTTGAGATCTAGGAAAATCCCGTACATTAGGCGGAAACAAACCTCCGCCTTTTTTATTTTTTACAAAGGCCTACTATGAAAAGATCATTGTCACGTAGCAACAAGCTGAGCATCGCCACGCGGGCCATCCACGGCAACAAGTTATATCCATATAAAGGTCCTGTCTCGTTCCCAATCTACCAGACCTCGACGTACCGGTTTGAGTCGTCCGAGGATGCTATTCGCTACGCCAAGGGAGATGATTCGGTCTATGTGTACACCCGTTACCACAACCCGACAGTGAACGATGTCGAAGAAAAACTCGCAGTGATGGAAAATGCGGAAGCGGCAGCGCTCTTTGCATCGGGCATGGCAGCTATTTCGACGGCGATTTTGGCGGTGACAAAAACAGGGGAGGAAATCGTCAGCACACCGGCGCTCTATGGTGGGACGTATCGGTTTTTTCGAGACGAGCTGCCGAAGTTGAACATCAACGTGAAATATGCTGACCCGAACAAGCTTGAATCACTCACGCGTCTCATTTCTCCCAAGACCAGCGTCGTGTACTTCGAAACGCCCACGAATCCGACGCTCGATATTGTTGACATGGCTGAGCTTGTGAAATTCGCACGGCAAGCCGAAAAGAAGGTCGGCCGAAAAATTTACATCATGATCGACAACACGTTCGCGTCCATCCTGAATCAGGATCCGTTCGCATTCGGTGTCGACGTCATTGTGGAGAGCGCGACGAAATACTTAGGCGGCCACTCCGATATCATGTCGGGAGCAGTCATGGGGACGAAAGAGTACCTGAAGAAAGTCAAAACCTCAGCCAAGTATTACGGCGGCTGTGCCGACCCGATGGCGGCGTATTTACTCTACCGTAGTCTCAAGACGTTTGAGTTACGTGTCCAGAGGCAGAATGAGAACGCGATGACGCTCGCGAAAGCGCTGGAAAAACACAAAAAAGTCAATCGCGTTCTCTATCCCGGGCTACCCTCTCATCCGAAACATCACCTTGCCAAGAAACAGATGACAGGTTTCGGCGGGATGGTCACGATTGAAGTGAAACCATCGAAGAAGCTGCTGCCGGTGGAAGCTGCTGCGAAGGTGTGCGATAGCTTGAGGGTGGCTATCAATGCGATGTCGTTGGGCGGAGTCGAGACGCTCGTGAGCATCCCGGTCTATTCATCGCACGTGCACATGAGCGGTGCTGAACTGAAGAAGCACGGTGTGACGCCGGCGATGATTCGGATTTCGGTAGGAGTGGAAGGGATTGGCGACTTGATTGCAGATTTTGAGCAGGCGCTGGCGTTGATATAATAAAACCTCCGAGGTTTTGGAAACCTCGGAGGTTTCACAGGAGAATTACTTCTCCACAATATCGTTCTTCATTCCCGCAAGAGCACCTATCAGCTCACCCTTCTCCTTCTCAGGTACTTTAAACTTATCCAAAGCCTTCGCCAGGTCCTCCACTAGGGCGTTAAAATGCGCTGAAGAAACTCCCATTCCCTTGTGTGCGGTTTTCATGTCGAGTCCGGTGTACTTGATGGGTCCGCCGGTTGCTTCACAAATCTGTTCAACGAGCATTTTCTTCAAGTGGGGGATGTTGGTATCTTTGAAGAAGGTGTTGATGCGACTGTCCGCAGCAATGTTGCCGACGAACTCCTCCACCACCGCAGTAATCGCTTCCTTGCCGCCCAGGCGCTCGTACAGCGATTTTTCCTTCATTGCCATCTTTGAACCCATGCTACAACCGCTGACCACGGCAACGACTGCGACGAATAGCTTTATCCATTTCATAGAAAGTTCTCCTTACTTAGGTTGTGGTTGAATTAGTTCGCTAAAGCCATAGCGTCGATTGATGATAATACCTGTAGTGCTTGCTGTCGTTTCGACACTTCGAGGGAGAGACCGCTGCTTAACGCTTGCCTCAATTGTTTCCGAGCCTTCTCGTAGTTTCCGGCAGCATGGTAGATCATTCCCGCGCGGAAGAGTAATTCAGATCTTCTCGTTTCTAACTGCATCGCTCGCTCGATAAGTGGAACAGCATCCTGTGCCTTTCCAAGCTGGTAGAGCGTCCAGGCGTATGCTTCAAGAACCTGTATGTTGTTCGGTCGTACTTCGTACTCGTTCTTGATCCTTCGCAGTGCTTCATCAAGGTTGAGTCCAAACTCTGCGCTAAGGGCGGTGTATTCGAGGTTGGTGTTTGCGCCAAATTTTATTTCCCCATCGAATCCCTTGAGAATTTCCCGTACCAGTGCTTCCGCTTCTTGGGTTTTTCCCATCGATCTGTAAACTGAAGCAAGCTGCTCACGAAACGCGTGCGAAGGGAGAATGCTGTAAGCTTGATTCAGAAGATCGACGGCTGCTTGATACTCACCGCGGGCAGCTTTGATGTGCGCCAGTCCACCGAGAGCATAGGCATAGTTTGGCCGCTCTTCAAGAATGCCCTTGTAAATAAAGGCCGCGGTGTCAAGCTTTCCTACGGTCAGATACAGATTACCGAGATTGTACAGCGTCCATGCGCGACCCTCTTGTCCAGAGACGCTGGCATCAGAGGCGAGCTTCATCGCTTCGATAGCGCCGGGAAGTTCGCCGTGGAGCTCGCGCAAATACGATGCGCGTGAATAGGATCGCAGATCCGGTCGCAGACTCAACATCTTGTCGCAAGCCTTTATCGCATCATCATAGTATCCCAACTCCACCAACGCGTCGCACAACACGCCGTAGCCAAACGCGCTGTAAGGATTGGACGTCAGAGCTTTTTCTGCCAGCTTTTTTCCTTCTGCAAATTGATGGAGCGTCAAAAACAGAGAAGCTTTGGTAATCAACGCGTCAAAATTTTCCGGGTCGCGTCGCAGTGCCTCATCGAGCAATGCGGAGGCTCGGGGGATGTACTCCGCCTCGTTGCCCGTGACGCGCGCTTCCTGTAGAAAAAGCTGAGCAAGCTGTGTGTAATTCTTTACGAGGTCAGGATTCTTCCGAATCTCCTGTCGATAATATTCAACTGCTCGCTGGGCATTGAGGAATTCCGACGAAGGCGTTACTTCTGATAAGCGAGGAACAAGCGTCGGGATTCTTCTTTGGGTCTGATACCGCTGCCATCCCCAATACATACCGACCGCAACTAAGATAACGAGTGCAATTGAAGTAGCAAGTTTTGTTGTTTTTCTCATGTTCTGCTCTCTGAAAAATTTAGAGGAAGCTCCAGCAGGCTATAGTTCAATCGGAAGCACTGGAGCTTCTCCCTGTTCATGATCCAATTATTTCAGTAAGACCGCCTTTTTCGAATCAACCGCTTGACTGCCGACTTCGAGACGATAAAAATAAGTTCCAGTGGCAACACCGTTGGCATCCCACGTCACCGTGTAGGTGCCGGGGGTGTGTTGTTTATCCACAAGCGTGGCGATTTCCTGGCCGAGCGTGTTGTACACTTTCAACCGCACAACCTCAGGCGACGAGACTACATAGCGGATCTGTGTCGATGGGTTAAACGGGTTGGGATAGTTCTGCTCAAGAATAAACGCCTTTGGAACGCTCAGGCCGAGAAAATCATTCGCGATACCCGTCGGAGGAGTTCCGGGGCTGTTCGCAGTCAGTTGCTTCACGTAGCTGTAGCCGTTATGCGGGTTTGCCAGATACGGGAACGTCGCACTGAGCGCAATATCATTCGCCGTTGGACCTGCGTTGTACGTTAACTCAGCAACAAGCTTTGCTGAAGCAAGGTCCGAGTAGTTGCCCGCCTTTGCATCATCGAACGGCAAACCGACGGCAGCAAGCACCAACCCACCCACCGCTTGCAGAGCGATGGTAACGACATCGTCTTCAAGCCGTCGCCCGTTCGGAAAGCCATCCATGTGCGGAATGCGCTCAATGTTCTTGTTCGTGTTATAGGGCGCGGCAGTCAAACCAATTGCAGCTGCACGTACGAGGCCGAGGTACGCGTTTTGTTTGAATTCCGTTGAGTTACGATCAGTCACAGGCGTGGCCATATTCAGGCGCAGCAGGTCACCGCCATACAACTTGCCGTCCGATGTTTGCGTAATCGGCAGGAAGTTGTTGATGAACGGCTTGCCTTCTGAAAGAGGACCACCAGTCTTACCGGTTGCAAGTTGGTACGGGATGAGATTCGGCACGCCGAAGTAGAAGATCGGGAAGACGTCGGTCAACCGGGGCTGGCCCGCTCCGACCAAGCCGGGCTGCACGTTTGCAGCAAACGCGGTTCCTGTCAGGTTGGGCGGTGGATTCAACTTGGTGACCGCGAATGCACCGTCCTTCGTGTTGCGGAAATCGAATCCGGAGTCAGGATACGTTGGAATGATACCGATTGCCGGGTAGGATTTCTGCTGAATCCGCAACGCAGAAAGCGCGGGCACAGCACCGC
>CAYJSZ010000145.1:0-5380 GCA_964372545.1 uncultured Ignavibacteriaceae bacterium | reverse complement strand
CTCTACTTTCAACCAAGCTGCGTCAGAACGACGCCGGCAATCGTAATAATCCCACCAACGACGAACGCTCCCGTTATCGTGTAATCCAGAAACACGAGTGCAAGCAGCGCTGCAACAATCGGCTGGCCGTTTGCAAACACCGCGAGCTTGCTCGCTTCGATGTGCCCGAGTGCGTAATACCAGAGCATGTAGCCGAAGATGGATGTCCCAACACCGAGGTACAGAATACCTGCCCAATGACCCGCCCCCAGATGTGCATAAGGATAGCCGAGTGAAGACGTCAAGCCGACTGGCAGAAAGAGCATCATACCCAGAATCATGGCAATAGAGGTCGTCCGCATCGCTCCGTATTTGACGATCATCGGCTTGCCGTAGATGGTAAACAATGCCCAGGCGATGACGGCGACAAGAATCATGAGATTGCCAAAGGTGTACTCTGAGGAAAAATCCACACCACGCTCAAAAATAACGACGGCAACTCCCACAAACGCCAGCAATATTCCTAAAGTCTTCTTGGGGGTAATCTGTTCTTTGAGGATAAAATACGAGAGGAGTAGAACAAACACGGGCGTCGTCGCGTACAACAAAGCGCCATTGGCAGCAGTGGAGAATCTTATTCCGTAGAGATAAAAAAACTGATTAACGGGGATCCCAAGAAATCCAAGAAACGCCAGCCGCTTCCAATCTTGCTTCGCGACCTTTGTACTGCCTCTCTTCGAAAGTAAAAACATGCAAAGTCCTGCGGTGGAAATAAGCGAGCGAAGAAACGTCAACGTTGCGGCATCGACGTCCTGCACAACCGCCTTTGCGACAATGTGCGTACCGCCGGCAATGAGCAATTGGATTAAAACGACGACGTAGATGTTCATAAAAGGTTGAGCGTCAATATACTGGACAATGTCCGAAATTCAAAAAACGATTTGCTTTCTCCTCTCCTTTCTGTATATTCGTTCGTTTCCCACCGTGCATTGTTTTCATTCACCTTCAGGAGTACAGCCATGCGGACCTTCTTGTTCTTCGCCTTGCTCTGTCTGATTTCGCTTTCCGCGATCGGGCAGACATCACCATTCATCGACCCGACGTTTGAGAAATACCTCGTCAACGAGCTCTCTGGCGACCTTGCCTTCGACAATCTCCGCTGGCTCGCACATTACCATCGCACCGGCGGCTCCAAGGACTTCCACGAGGCTGCACTGTTCATCGAAAAGAAAGCAAAAGAGTATGGGCTGGAGGACGTCAAGCTCGTTCGACAAAAATCCAACTCGCCCTCCTGGTCTGCTTCGATGGGTGAACTCTGGGTGGTAGAGCCCACCGAAGTCAAAATGGGAAGCTATGCGGAGTATGCCGTTGCTCTCGCCACAAACTCGCGCACAACGCACGTCAAAGCGGAACTGATCGATGTCGGCGAAGGAACTGCTGATAAAGATTATGAAGGGAAAGACGTCACAGGGAAGATCGTTCTGACTTCGGCAAATCCCGGTGCTGTCTTCAACCATGCAGTATGGAAACGCGGCGCGCTTGGCGTCGTTTCGTATTTCTACCATACTTTTCCCCGCATAAGCGACATGGTGGAGCGGCCGGACCAAGTAGCCTGGTCGGGCATTCCATTCCAAAGTGGCGATGGGAAGCCGGGAACATTCGGCTTCATGGTCTCTCCCCGTAAAGGAAAACAGCTGCGCGATCTGTTGGCAAAAGGAAAAGTGACGGTAAAGGTCGATATCGAAGCAGAGTTCGCCGAGCCACGCTGGCAGGAGTACGTTGAAGGCTGGATTCGCGGCACTGAGATCCACAACCAGCAGATTGTGCTGACCGGTCATCTCCAAGAAGAAAAAACGTCTTACAACGACGACGGCTCCGGCTGCGTGAACGTGCTCGATATCGGCCGGACGCTTATGCGCGCGATGAAAGAAGGTCGCGTCCAACGACCGAAGCGCGATATCCGGTTCTGGTGGGTCACGGAAATCAGCTCGGAGTATCAGTACTTCCAGGATCATCCGGAAGATCGGCAGAACATGCTCGTCAACATCAATCAAGATATGGTTGGTGCGAAGCAATCGTTGGGAAGCAGAATTCAGCATATCACGCGCACACCGCATTCACTTGCAAGCTATTTCAGCGACGTCGTTGAAAACATCGCCAACTGCGTTATCCTCGGCAACACGCAGTTCCTCAATTCGGCGCAGACAGGCTATCCCCAGCCGTACACGAAACCGATTCTCTCGCACCTCGGCACACGCGAGCGATTCGGCGCGATGGTCGTCCCTTACTTTAATAGCACCGACCACCTCGTGTTCAACGAAGGGATCGTCGGAATACCCGGCATCACGCTCACCAACATGCCGGATGATTTCATCCACTCGACAGACGACGATGCTTTTCAAATTGACCAGACGCAGTTGAAACGGAATGCCTTCATTGCCGGATCGGCGGCATGGTATCTCGCAAACGCGGGCGAGCAGGACGTGCCGGTCATTGCGTATGAAGTGTATCATACCGGCATGAAGCGGATCAACCAGGACGCACTCATGGCGACGAACCATATTCTCAAGAATAAATCCGGCAACCCCGATGCGGCATACAAAGAAGCACGGAACGTGATCGGGCAGGCGTATGTGAGGGAAGGACGCGCGTTGGAAACCGTTCGCGTCTTCGCGGCAAAGGGCGGCAACGGAAATAAAGAGATCGACCGACTGAAGAAGGCGCTTGCGTCCACTCAATCCGACATGCTCGAATCGCTGGACAGCTTCTACAAAGCCACCATGGGCAAATCTGCTCCCAAGATCACCCTGAGCGAGAAGGAGCGCGCGTTGAACAAGAAAATTCCCCGGAATATCGAGAACGTTGCCGACTATTTCACTAAACGAGGAAACGTTGGCGGTGTTTCCGGACTCCACGGCGATATGCGGTACGAGACCTTTAACTTCGTCAACGGCAAGAATAGCTATCTCGACATCTTCTATGCAGTGCAGGCGGAAGCGATGTCGGCCGGCGACTTCTACTACGGCAAAGTGACACTGGAGAAGGTTGAGGAGTTACTGGATAAGGCTGTACAAGCTGGATGTGTTACGTTGAAATAGATTTCACAGGGACGTCGTTCATAGTTCAAGAACCATGTAGGGGCGTGATGCATCACGCCCCTTTTTTGTCTCGTCTGAAGACCAAAATTTTCGTACGTTTCCCTCCATGCGAACGCCTATCGAGCCGACTTCGGCGAGATTTCGACGAGCGATTCGGCTGAGCTCATCGAAGCCTCAACCGAGTCGCTCAGTCGAGCCGTGGCGGCGAAACCTGTACATCATCTGGGCATCGCAGTTCATTGCCATGATGGGCATGAGCCTCGTCGTGCCCTTCCTTCCCTTTTTTATCCGTGACCTCGGCGTGCGATCCACCGAAGATGTCGCGCGTTGGAGCGGTCTCGTGTTCGCAGGTCCATTCTTCGTGTCCTTTTTCTCAACGCCAGTTTGGGGTTATTTAGGCGACAAGTACGGTCGCAAGGCGATGACCGTCCGAGCTATCTTCGGGTTGGCAATTTCCCAAATCCTCGTCGGCTCCTCACAGTCTGTAGAAATGCTCTTCGTGTTCCGGATGATCCAGGGCGGCATCAGCGGATTTCTTGCCGCCGCACTTGCCCTCGTCTCCGCAAACACGCCGCGAGAAAAATCGGGCTACGCGGTCGGACTGCTACAAACAGCTACTTCAAGCGGGAGCGTTCTGGGGCCGCTCGTCGGTGGGTCGCTCGCCGACGCGTTTGGATTCCGACCGATTTTTTTTATCGTTGCCGGACTCTGCACCATTGCAGGAGGATTGATTTTCAAGTTTGTGCGGGAAGAAAACAAGCCGCGCCCTGAACAAGCCGGCGGACAGTCCCTGCTTGGCGATTACGTCTATGCGCTCCGCTCCAAGCCCATTCGCGTTGCGCTCATCGTGATGGTCATTTCCCAATCTGCCGTTTTCATGGTCCAGCCGGTCTTCGCGCTCTACGTGGAGTACCTCGTCACGAACAAAACGTATCTCGCAACGATGGCAGGGGCGATCTTTTCTGTGGTGGGAGTTTTCACCGTGCTCTCAGCACCTTGGTGGGGCAGGCGTAACGATGCCGAGAGTTATAAGAAGAACCTTACGATCGCGCTCACAGGGGCCAGTCTCGCCTACGCCGCGCAAGGTCTCGTCACCAATGCGTATCAGTTGATCGTACTCCGAGCCATTCTCGGATTCTGTCTTGGCGGGATGCTGCCGACGCTCTATTCCTACATCAGCAAGAATGCCGCACTCGAGCGGCGGGGCGGCATCATGGGCATTGCAGCAAGCGGCAACATTCTCGCAAATATGATCGGTCTGCCGACTGGCGGTTATGTTGCATCGTACATCGGTTTGCGCGAGATATTCTTCGTAACCGGTGGATTGCTCATCGCAACGGTAGCTTTCCTCCGCTCTGCGTTTGTCGATATGAGAGGAACGAATTCGCCTGCCAACGAACAAGAAGAAATCCCGGACCCCCAACCCGCCGTCGCTGAAAGCCCCAGCGAATGAACGCTCTCGACTTCATCATCATTCTCGTCATTACCTTTGTCATCAGCACGTTGACGCTGCTGACCGGCTTCGGCGTTGGCACGGTGCTGACACCGACCTTTACCTTCTTCTACGACGCCAAGACCGCTGTCTTTCTTGTCTCCATCGTCCATCTCGCGAACAACCTGTTGAAGCTCGGTCTTTTCCGGCAGCATATCGATAAAAGAATCCTCATCAAGTTTGGCGGTATTAGTCTGCTCGGTGCAGCGGCAGGCTCTCTCTTGCAAGATGCTTTGACAGGAGAGTACGTTCGGTATGCCCTCGCGGTTTTTCTGATTCTCGCAGGCGGGGCAGAGTTTATCCCCAACGCCTCCAGGATCAGAATCCCCCGCGCGTTCGATTTCGTCGGCGGATTTTTCTCAGGCTTTCTCGGCGGACTGATCGGCAATCAGGGAGCAATCCGCAGTGCCTATCTGTTAAACTACGAACTTTCCAAAGAGGCATTCATCGCGACCGCAACCGCCATCGCCATTGTTATTGACTTGACGCGGATTCCGGTTTACCTTTACAGCCAAGTGCATCAGTTGGAAGCAGCCGCGTTTCCACTACTCGCGCTTATCGTCGTTGCATTTGTGGGAACGTTCATCGGACGCGAACTGCTCACAAAGATATCGCTCGAACGGTTTCGAAAGACTGTCTCTGGTTGTGTAGTGATGTTAGGCGCGGCGCTTTTAATGTAAATGTTTCTACCTCCCCCGATCCCACAAAGCGGGATCGACCCCTCCTTAGTTGAGGAGGGGAAAGTAAAAGTGCAGAGTACTTTGTCCCCCTTACTCCCGCCAAACAACAGCGGGACGCAAAAAACGCGCAA
>CAYJSZ010000144.1:0-5464 GCA_964372545.1 uncultured Ignavibacteriaceae bacterium | reverse complement strand
AAGAGGACATTTCTACTTTGCAGGAAAGAGGACATTGCTAAATTGCGTTGACAGGTGTCGTAACGTAGCTTTTCGACAGAGCAAGCCGGTGTTACAATATAAGGGTACTTCTTCACTTGACATGAGCTGCCGTTAGAGATTATGATTGTCAAAATTGAAATACGTGCTACGTTTGAAGGGGGAACTGGCACGCCAAATAATTAAAACCTTCGCCGTGAGGCGGAGGTTCTTTTGTTTATGAGAAATAGTACCTATTCTCGTTATTCCGTTATTTGGTTGCTTTCGTATGAAAAAATAGGAAATTAGTGTGGCAAAGTTGTTCTTGAAAATGGCATGAAATTCTCGATGCTGAAGTCGCTTTATGAAAAACCGCTTGGAGCAACTCGCAGCGGCGCGTTGTTCCATGCACATTGGTATCCGACCAAGATTTCGGCCGAGAGCATCGCTTTAATGATCGCGTGCCACACTAAGCCAGGAGACTTGGTATTTGATGGGTTTGGTGGAAGCTGCACAACCGCACTGGCCGCACTGCTCTGCTCAAGACCCTCTGGCGAACTTATCACGGCGGCCAAGACACGGGGTTTGAATCCAGTTTGGGGATCGCGTCGTGCGGTGGTCTATGAACTGAGTGGGTTGGGGTCTTTCATCGGACAAACGCTTTGCTCCCCACCAGACCCCGATCGATTCTTTGCCACAGCCAATCGACTCCTTCATGAGGCCGAGGACCGTTACGGTTGGATGTATCGCACTGTGGATGAGAACGGTGCAGAAGCTCTCGCACGGCACTTCATCTGGTCCGAGTTGATAGAGTGCCCTGCCTGTCACAAAACCAGCACACTTTGGAATGCATGTGTTCGGCTTAACCCCGCGTGCATTGCCGATAAATGGAAATGCACAACGTGTGGCAAAACTTCAAACCTAAACAGCACGCCGAGAGTTTTTGAGCGCGGTTTTGATCCGCTGCTTAGGACTGAATGCACGGCCAAGGCGCGGCGACTGGCACGCGTTGATGGAATTACGGGACGACGCTACTGGACGCGTCAACCGACCGACCGCGATTTGGCACTGGTCGCGCGGATTCAAGATGAAGCTGTCCCAAGGTCGGTCCCGCTTATTCCCATGATGGGGAAAGGCGGTGTGGCTTGGGGCGATCTCTGGCGCGCGGGATACCACGAGGGCGTCACCCACGTTCATCATTTTTATACACGGCGAAATCTGATCGCACTGGCCGGTATTTGGGAATTGGTGGAGAGCGAACCCAAGTCCATCCGGGACGCCCTACGCTTGTGGATTTCGAGTTACAACAGCAGTCACTCGACCCTGATGACGCGGGTTGTGGCAAAGCAAAACCAAGCCGACCTCGCGCTGACCAGCGCACAACCCGGGGTTCTCTACATTAGTGGGCTACCGGTGGAGAAAAATGTTTTCCTCGGCTTGCGCCGGAAGATGAAAACCATTCAAGAAGCATTCGCCAGGCTTCGTGGTTTGGAAGGGCAGGTCGAAGTGAGGCATGGTTCGTCTACTCGAACACATCTCTCGGATGAATCGGTTGATTACGTTTTCACCGACCCCCCATTCGGGGGGAACATCCCTTACAGCGAGGTGAATTTCATCAGCGAAGCGTGGTTGGGGCGCGGCACTCGCACGCGTGACGAAGCAATCGTCAGTCCTGCGCAGACGAAAGGCATTGCAGCTTACGAATCGCTTCTAACGAAAGCATTTCAGGAAATGTATCGGATTCTAAAGCCCAGTGGGAAAGCCACGGTTGTTTTCCACTCCACACAGGCAGATGTATGGCAGGCTCTGGTTAATGCCTACTCCACTGCAGGTTTTAGCGTGGAATTATCAAACATCCTCGACAAGAAGCAGGGTAGCTTCAAACAGGTGACGACGGCAAATTTCGCCAAAGGCGATCCAATGCTGCTCCTGAGTCCAAAGGACCGCGAGAAACCAACTAGCCGCGCCAATCTTGAGAGAACAATCGTGCGCTTGGTGGCACAAGCTGATGTACTGGAAGACCCGCAAGAACGCTCGCCGCAACGCATCTACTCACGCTTTGTTGCGCACTACCTTGACCACCATAGTTCCCCACCGATCGATGCTGATGAGTTTTACGAGAAACTATCCCTTGTGAGGTTGTCCCGATGAAGGACCTTTGCTCTTCGCCCAAGTCATTGGCTGAAGGCCGTTCACTGCTTACGATAGGTGTTTCGTCAGCCAGACGCAAACAACTAGGGCAGTGTTTTACGGGACCGCGGACAGGAAGGCTTTTAGCGGCTCTTGCGGTGCGTCACGGACAGAGACGCATTGCCGATCCCATGGCTGGCCACGGGGATCTTCTTGAAGCAGCCGCCGAGCGAGCTAAGAGTCTTCATTTGGAGGTCGATGAATTAGTCGGGGTCGAGATTGAGCCAGAGGCGGCAAAGTTGGGTAAGTGGCGCGTCGGGCAATGCGTACAGGAATTTGGATTTAAGCGAGGACGCTTCATTCATGGTGATTCTTTTGTTGCGACGACATGGGATAATTCTCACCGATTCGATTTGGTCATCACGAACCCACCGTACGTTCGTTACCAGACACTCTCGAAGGGAACGAAAGAAAACGGCGTGAAGTTGTTGAATGTTGAAGCGACGCGATGCGCCTTGGAAGGACTCGCGGTTAAGCTGGCCCCGCCTGAAGAACAGTTGATTTGGCAGCATTTGATTCGGTCTTACTCCGGTCTCGCTGACCTGTCCCTCCCAAGCTGGTTGTTGTGTGGACTGTTGACCGCCCCCTCTGGCGTGCTCGCGTTAGTGGCACCGCAGACTTGGTTGAACAGAGACTATGCAAGGATCGCTCGTTACTTCTTCCTGCGTTTCTTTCAACCGCTGGCCGTCGTTCAAGAATTTGGTCAGCGTTGGTTCCAAGATGCGCTCGTTCCGGTTTCACTGGTAATCGGACGCCGGTTGCCGATAGAGCAAACGATCACGCCGTTGCGAGAACGTTCATGCGCTCTCAGTGACACTCCATTTGCGGAGGTTGGACCGACGGCGGCGTCTCATCGCAGCCACGTAGGGAATTCATTTCCAGGTGAAGATCCTGAAGGTGAGTTTGCGGAATGGCTGGAACGCGGCACCGGATCACGAGCGGGTGTAAAGCTGAAACGCATTTCGTGGAGATCTCAACGCGACGAAGTGCTTGCTGTGTCGAGAAACACAGAGTGGCTTCGACGGCTTGAAGGAGAGCATTCAGCCCCGATTACAATCACCGCATCTTCTACTGCCACGCTGCCGGCTTCAATTGCCGCCCGCCTACAACCGAGCTTTTTGAGCAATACACGACCTTTAACCTGCGAACCGATCTGTGTTGGGCAAGGGCTGCGCACAGGTTGCAACGCCTTCTTTTACGTGGAGCTAGTGGAGGCTGCGGCGGATGGCGATTCGGTGTCAGTACTGACCAGTGATCTCCTTGGCAGGCGGCGCATGACGGTGCCTACTTCCATTTTAAAACCGGTCCTCCGTCGGCAGGTCGAGTTGTCAAAAATGCAGATTTCTCCGGACACACTTTGCGGACGGCTGCTTGACCTCCGGGAGTTTGTTCTCCCGGAAAACGCGCCGCGAAATGGAGCTTCAACGCGAAAACAATACCGGGTCATGCCAGAGGCACTTGCGGAATACGTCCGGCTTGCTGCTCGCACTTATTTCGTTCGTGGGGAGACCCGTACGCTAATTCCTCTTCTCTCAGCAGTGAAGCCCAATGGTTTGGGGCCAGGTGAATGCAGCAACTTTCCATCGCAACTTAGAAGGGCAGTGGTGCGTATGTGGTATATGGTGCCTGATTTCACACCGCGTCACACCGCTTCTGTTTGCGTGCCACGAGTTATTCACGATGAGCCGAACGCGATTATGAATGCTGATCCACCCGTGCTGATTGATGCAAACTTCTCAACGCTATGGTGCGAAGGGAATGCATGGACAGGCGAAAGTATTTTCGCCGTTCTCAATAGCACTTGGAGTGAACTGTGCATGGAGGCCCTTGGGGCCACTCTGGGCGGTGGCGCGCTGAAGTTAGAGGCCACGCACCTGCGTCAGATACCTCTCCCAATCTTGTCAGATTCGGCGAAGCGATGTCTTGCGAGCCTGGCACGCGAAACGGCTAATTTGGTGCATGATAAGACCAGCTTGCGACACCACCGCTTGCAGATTGATCAAGTGGTCCTCTCGGCACTTGCGCGGCGTAGAATGTCCGTGGCCGATACTCGGGCGACTGTTGAAAAACTAGCAAGTCTGATTCAGTCGCTCCGGGCTAAGCGAAGGCGCAGCCAGATGCGCAACGTGACGGAGGAAGAGTGAAAATCTTTGCCCAAAATAGTCGCTGCCCAAGTCAGGTGCTGTTTGCTTTTGATGAGGTTACCGATCCCAACGTGCAACAAGTTCGCTGGGCGGTGGCCTATTCAACAAGGCGCGGTTGCGAACGACTTGTGCAGCGCGTTTCTACTAGGATAGGACAGAGGCAATGGGAAAGAAGCGAAAAGCAGTTTGTCACTTCGCTCGACTTTGGTCTTACTGACCCCGGAGCGCTTGAGTTTCTTGCGGACTTACCAGGGAGTAAAGTTCATATTGCGAATCCGGAGGTTGTGAACAAACCGGGCTTGTTCCCCGACAAAGCCTACCATCCGAAACTATATCTATTCGATGCTCCGCAGAGCACCGGATATGTTGTTGGTTCTGCAAATCTGACGGATAGCGCGCTTATCGCCAACACAGAAGTTGTCGCTGTCGGCAAAGAGAGCCCAGAAAATGGTGGATGGAGTGATGTTTGGACGGAGCTTCTTCTTAATACCTCTCCACTCACAAAGACACTGCTCAACGAATACCGCCAGAAGTGGAAGCGTCCCAGAAGACGCGTTGTCGAGCCCGACCCCAAGCCTCGTCATCCGGTAATCAGGCCCGGGGAGAAGCCTGTCTTCTGGGAGGCAATCACAACTGGTGGCATTTCGCCAACAACTTTCAATCACTTCTGGGTTGAGGCTGGTTCGATGTCCTCAGGTGGATCTCACAACCAATTGGAACTACCACGAGGTGCGAACCGATTCTTCGGATTCACCCATACCAATTATGGAATGTCGCATATCACAATCGGGCATCCGACTCTGACACTTCGCAGACGCAGTTGGACAAACCGGCCCTTGACTTGGCACGGAAACAACAAGATGGAGCGCATTAACCTTCCTACTCTGGCACAAGGAGGATTTGATTACCGGAACACCGCCGTTCTTTTTCGACGACATGAAGGCGGTTTTGAAATCAACGTACTGCCTTGGGTTGACGACAGCGCGGTCGCATGGAGAGCGGCTTCGGATGCGTTAAAGAGGGTTTTCAGGCTTGGTGAACGGGGGTCGCGCCTTTGTGGGTTGTTTTGAATCCTAAGGTTGCTCTGTCGAAAACCCGTCGTTAGGAGTAGAATGACCTCACCGGCTGTGGAA
>CAYJSZ010000143.1:0-5496 GCA_964372545.1 uncultured Ignavibacteriaceae bacterium | reverse complement strand
TCGTCTCCGCCACCTAACGCGTTTACGTGAATGGTCAAGTCTTTGAGCAATGTAAAACCCGCCGCGCGGACTTCCTGGTCGCGAAAATCTCTTAGTTCAATCATCGTGCGTTCATACGGACGCGGAAGAGAACTTTCAAAATCTTCTGCTCGATAGTTTACATTGACCAACGTTTGTTCCGGTGCAACGAAACCGAGCGAGAGTGCACAGCAAAGTGTTGCGATATTCTTGAGTGGGTTGCCACGCATGAATAAAACTCCGAAAGCTTAAAAAATATGGACGATAGGCACTATTAAGATACGGAAGCACAGCACCTGAGTTTCATCCGTAAGGCCGGTTTATCCCGGAAAATAAAAGCTCGTGAGAAGGGCTGCCAGTTTTTGAGTACAGTTTTCCTGCCAAGATTCTGATTGACTTTAGAAATCCTTTACTTTAGATTTGTTCTATATTATAGAACAAATAACACACGGACTGTTATGGAATCCCTCTCTCGAACCGAAGAACACATCTTGCTTGCTGTCCACGAACTCGGCAATGATGCGTACGGCATCACGATTCGGGAACATCTTCAAGAACACCTCGGCAAGAGATTTTCCGTTGGCGCAGTTTACGTGCCGCTTGATCGACTAACGAGCCGCGGCTTGCTCAAGGCAACCGAGACTGAGCCTCGCGCTGAACGTGGAGGACGAAGAAAACGCGTCTACCGAATGACAGCGAAGGGTGTTGCGGCCCTGAAGGACACAAAAACTCTGCAAGATAAAATGTGGAAGAAGATTCCGGACCTCGCAGCACTGAAAGCAAAGTAAGACGGACTGGAGATTCACACACATGATGATTATCAACAAACCCGATACCCATTATTTCTCTGCAATCCCCAAAGTCGCTGACCGGCTATTAAATTTTTTTCTCAGTGAAAACGATTATGAAGCTATCACCGGTGATTTGCAGGAAGAATACTCGAACTATGTAACACAAACCAGTGTGGGTATTGCTTTATTGTGGTTCGGGATGGAAATTCTGAAATCCGTACCGTCAATCATGTATCTTTCATTTTCATATCATTCTCGGAGGATCGTTATGCTTGGACAGGAATTCTTCTTTCAAAAACGAAAGACGCTCGCAGCCATCGGGTTCGTTTCGAGCATACCCGCGCTCTTCTTTTGCACGGCCGCAATTTTAGTTGCGTATGTTGGTTTAGAAAGTCTCAATCCCATTCTCGGAAAGTATTTTTCATTTCTCGATAGCCCCGTCATTCTCCTCGGTGGACTCACCCTCGCGTTCGTTCTCAATATTCTTCCTCTCTTCCGATTCGCCATTACTTCGGACCTCAGCGAGGTAACAGGTGTGCTGATGCTGAAAAACAGAATGCAGAACATCGCCGTCGTGCTTCTGAGCTGCGGCCTCCTCGGCATGCTTCTGACATACGCCTTCGTCGAGAACTTCCAGCTTATTCCACGCTAACTGAGACTACAAGCTATTCACGATAAGGCTGGACATTGTTCCAGCCTTTGTTTTTTGTGGATACTTCCTCTTGCGACCTGATTTGATTTCCCTTACTTTTGCAAAACCTCTCTTGCACTACCTCTACCGAGAACACCAGCGCAACATCATCTCAACACATCTTAGAAGGAGTACTCGTATGCCAACCAAAAAATTCTTCTTGCCGCTTTGTTGGGAGGAGTGGTGATGTTTGTTTGGGAAGCGCTCTTTCACGCGGCGTTTCCGTTCTACAACAGCACAATGCTGAAATTCACCAACGAAGACGCCATCACGCAGGCAATTGTCGCCAACGCACCGAAGTCGGGGATGTATTTTCTCCCGTATGAGGTGCAACTGCCCGCCCCCGCAACGGCAGAGGAACGAAAAGCTGCGGAAGAGAAGATGACAAACCAGATGTTGCACGGGCCGTTCGTGCTCGCTTCGGTTCGCACGGACGAGATGGGTTCGCTTGGTCGCCTTTTTGGCGTCGAGTTCTTCGCCGATTTCCTGAGCGTTCTCCTCGGCGCGCTCTTGTTGCTGAGAACAACACCGATGTCCACCATGAACAAGCTGCTCTTCTTCCAAGGGGTTTTTCTCACGATTTACTGCAGTATCAATATTTCCTATTGGAACTGGTACTCGTTCAGCACACCGTTCATGATCGCTGAGCTGGTTGACCAGATTGTTGGCTGGCCGCTGGCGGGATTGGTGATCATCAAGATTCTTCCCGGTGAGACGCCGGCGACAACATAACTGGGACTCTTGGAGACACGCGCGTAAGCCGTCCTCCCTCATGTGTGAGCACGCGAGTTGAGAGAGGGGACCACAGGGGTGTGTCAAAAAACAAAAGGCGTCTCATCGACGCCTTTTGCTTAAACGGATGTACTCAATTTCCAACTGTTGTTCGAGAGTTAAACTCTCGAACATGAGCCTCCTTTGACAGTTCAACTGTCGAAGAACAAGTTCAAGGGTTACTACTTTTTCCCCGCCGCTTCAGCGAGTCGAACCTTTATTTTGATCGGCTCAAATTGTGCTCCACCGGACCCGCCCGGTCTCTGTCCCCCAAATCCTCCGCCACCAACTCTACCGCCGCCCATCCCACCACCACGCCCACCTCCGCCTCCTCTTCCACGTCCACCACCGCCCGGAAAGCCGCCGCCCATATCGCCGCGCCCCATGAATTCTCTGCCTCCTATCGCAATGGTCAGTCCAATCGTAGAGCCAGTGCTGGTTTCAATCGCGTATGGGTGTTTCAGAGAGAAAATCAGCGGCACCTTCGCCTCGTACACGAAGAGGTTGTCATGTTGACCAAACTCCGCTTCGATTCCTTTGCCCTGATTCTTGGGAAAGCGCATTCTGTCCTGTGTGGTCGGACCAAAGAACTCAATCTCCTGTACTCCTCTCCCCACCATCTCTTCACCCTGCTCCGTTCTCTCCGGCGGTTCATTTTGGCCTTGCGGAGACCGACCTCCCATGCCCATCATACCGACGGGGTAGTGCACTCCAATCGTCCGGTTTTCCCCGCCGTTCGGGTCAAACCACAACGTAAGCCCGCGGAGTGCAACTTGTCTGGCGATTTCGCGTTTCTGGGTAACGAGCAGAAAGTAAAAAAAATCACCGTCGTTTGTTACTTTGACGCCTACATGATCATTGCCGACGAATGCCGCGGAATCGCTCCAGTCTTTTGCATCGCCATCGATCGTAATTTGCTCTTCCCTCCAGTTGCTGGTCACGAGCGATCCTGCACACCCAGCGGTAATCCAAAGCATGAAGCAAGAAAGCAGCGCAGGGTTTCCCACGACAACGCGTTGAAGCCTCGCAACGCACCGATGAACAGCCGTTGTTGTTTCTCTCATCACGTCGCTCCCTTCATAGTTATGGCAAGCAATAACATTCAAGATCTCCAAGAGAATCCGGATGGGATAGAAGCCCCTCAATCGCCGTACCACTCTCGGTTGATTAGACAACAACGGAGACTCTTGGTTTGATTGCCGACGCGATTCATTCTCTTGACTATTATTATCGACACAATTCCATCGTTTGATACAGTGGCATTTCTCCAACCTTTCCTCTAAATTATCTTCAGCATTACGACCTCACGAAAGGATATCCATTATGACAGCCTATTTTTCTTCTCGATCTACTGAAACCGCATTTCTCGTTCTCTGGCTTGCGTTATTCTGCACGCTCACTTCTTGCCGCAGTCCGATGGAACTGACCAGTTCCTGGAAACAATCCGACATCGTCATCGACGGCAACAACATGGACTGGCAAGGGTTTACAACCGTCTTGAGTAGTCACAACGGCACCATTGGCGTGCTGCATGACAACGACTTCCTGTATCTCTGTTTCACTACTACTGAGCGACAATTCCACGCACAGATGGTGGGGTTTGGTTTCACAGTTTGGTTTGACCCGGACGGAGGTAACAACAAGATCTTCGGAATTCACTTCCCCCTGGGTTTCGACGGAGGAGGACGCGCGCTAATGTCGCAAGCGGAGGAAAACACTTCCCAGATGCTGGAGAGATTTCTCGACCGCATTCCACCGCAGCTCGAGCTGCTGGGACCCGGAGCCGATGAGCGTCATCGCGTTTCCGTTGCACAGGCTTCCGGCATCAGCGTTCGCCTCGGACGCTCGCAGGATGCATTGGTGTACGAACTCAAGGTCCCATTAAAGAAGAGCGACCAATCCCCTTGGGCGCTGACGATCGATCCGACAAAGCCGTTGGGCATCGGGTTGGAAACAAGCGAGCCTTCACGTGACCGACTCCAGAATCAACGTGCGCAAGCTGCACCGGCCAGGGGAGGAAGAGGAGGACGAGGTGGCGGCGGTGGAGCAACAGCAGCCAACCCGGGACAGGAACCGCCGCAACTCTTAAAACTCTGGACACGAGTTACCTTCGCCACGAAAATCATGTAGCAATGGCGTCTGTTGGAGCGCCGAGGTCTCAAAGATGGAAGCTTGCGAAGAAGCGGAGAATTCATTTGACTTTCTGTGAAATCCGAAATATACTTTCTTGAGAAGCGCGTCACTGCGGTGATCCTATGCCCAATCCTATTAATCTCCCGCATCTCCTGAAACTCCTGGATGATGACTCACCGGTGGTACAGGAAAACGTACTGAAAGAACTCTCCGCCTTCGGTCCGTCGCTCCAGCTCGAGTTGGCTCGGCTGCATCTTCCCGTCAGCGAGCATTTGCAACAGAGGATGACGAATTTGCTGGAAGAGTTTAACGGACGGTGGCTTCGCGAGTCGTGGAGCTCGTGGTTTGAGCTTGAGAGTGATAAAGAGAAATTAGAAACGGCGTTGAGTTTGCTGGCAGAATATCAGTACGGCCGCGGTTATCCCGTGCAACTGAAGTCTTTACTCGACCAGTTAGCCGAGGAATTTCACAAAGCGGCAAAAAAGCAGGATGCGCTGGCACTGGCTCATTTCCTGTTTAAGGTCAAACGATTCCGGGGCGCGGACGCAGATTACTACAATCCCATCAACAGCAACCTCATCTACGTTATTGAAGAGAAAAAAGGAATCCCGATCAGTCTTGCCTGTGTTTATATTCTCGTCGGGCATCGGCTGAAGTACGATATTGAAGGCATCAATTTTCCGGGGCATTTCCTCGCGCGAGCGAATTCCGGCAAACGATCGTTCATTGTCGATTGCTATAACGGGGGTCGATGTATCGGAGAACAGGAAGCAGTTTCCTGGAACAACGGACCGCCGGTTCCCATCACCGACCTGCTTCCGCTGGAATGCGACGCGTTCACGGTCATCGCGCGAGTTCTCCGTAACCTCACGAACGCCTACCAACAGGAGGGGAACATCAACAACGTTGAGTTGATGACCGAGTTGCTGGAGATGATGGAAAGCGAAGGGGAAGAAGGCGAAGAATAGTAATTTGAACGCTTCGCAGAGGCACCAGCAAAAAGGTCGGGCTCAACGCCCGACCTTTTTCTTGTACAACAAAGCCGTCCTGCTCACCTCCCAGAGAGCACAGACGGCTTGCCACTGTTCCAGA
>CAYJSZ010000142.1:1609-5518 GCA_964372545.1 uncultured Ignavibacteriaceae bacterium | reverse complement strand
ATATCCGCCGGTAAGTCCGAATCAAACTTCACCGGCTCTTTCGTCTTCGGATGTACGAAGCCGATCGTTTTTGCATGGAGCGCCTGCCGGGCGATGATCTTCAAAAGATTCTGTGCGTGTTGAGCTTTCTTACCCGTCAAGCCTCCCCACGTGTTGCTGCGCCCTCCGTACGTCGGATCGCCAAAGACCGGATGACCCACATGTGCGAGATGGACGCGGATTTGGTGTGTACGGCCGGTCTTCAGCTTCAATCGAACTAACGAGAGATAATCGAATTTCTTCAACACCTCATACTCCGTGACCGCCTGTTTTCCTGCCGCCGTCACCGTCACTTTCTTGCGGTCTTTCTTACTCCGGCCTAAGCTCGCCTCGATGATCCCTTTCTGCTGCTTGAGCGTCCCCCAGACCAGAGCCCAGTACTCCCGGTCAATCGTGCGCCTGGAAAACTGCTTGGCAAGAAGATGATGAGCTGAATCCGTTTTCGCAACAACGAGCAGACCGCTGGTGTCTTTGTCGAGACGATGTACAATACCGGGTCGAAGCGGTGTGTTCACGCCCGAGAGAGTGCTGGAATGATACAGCAATGCATTGACGAGCGTGCCCGAGTAATTGCCATACGCCGGGTGCGTCACCATCCCCGCCGCCTTGTTCACGATAAGGAACTGATCATCTTCATAGACGATATCGAGCGGAATGTTTTCCGCTTTGGCTTCAGAGCGGGGCGGACGCGGAAGTGTTATCTCGATAACTTCTCCCGGCGAAACAGGATGGCTCGGTTTCGCTCGTTTGCCATCGACAAGGACGAGACCGGCGGCAATCGCCTGCTGCACTTTATTACGCGTTGCATTCTGAACCTGATGCGTCAGATACTGATCAAGGCGTTCGCGGGATTGCTTGGGCGGAACGACGAGGCGAAGTCGTTCGCGGGCATCCGTATCAGCTTCGCCGGACATGTTAAGAGGGATTATCGGGAGATGTTGTCGAGTCGCTCGACATGCTTACCCGTCCGTCGGCTCCGGTGGATTCGCTCACGGAATTTGTCGAGGTTGCCAGCGACACGGAAGGCTCTTCTTCCTGTGTGAACCGTCGATGAAAGACCAAGAGCAGCAACACACCGAGAGAGACGGATGCGTCAGCGACATTGAAGACAGGCCAGCGGGTAATATGAAGGCTGAGAATGCTGATGTTGAAGAAATCCATGTCAAGAAAATCGACGACCTTGCCGTAGAAGAGCGGGCCTTCACCGAAGAACACACCATAGAAGACGCGGTCGATGAGGTTGCCGATGGCGCCGCCGAGGATCATCGCCAGAGAGAAGCGAATGATGAGGGACTCACCGCGAACCTTCCAGAGATAATAGAAAATCCCGATGCTCGCGGCGATAGAAAAGAGAGTCAGGAAGAGTTTTCCGCCAAGGTCGATGCCGAATGCCATGCCGGGGTTTTCGATGTAGGTGAGCCGTAGAAAGTCACCGATGATCGCGTGAGTCGACCCTAACGGAATCCCCGCATGGTAGAAATCGAACAGTGGGACGGAAAAGCCCTTCACGAGGAGCTTGGTGACTTGATCGAGCACAACGATCACAGTTGTAACATACAGTGCGCGCATGAAGCTGGTTTACTGGCTAATTGGTTGACTGGTTAATTGGTTGATTGGCGTGTACTGAGGCTGAATCGTCCATCATTTGCCCCTTTTCAGTTTACAGTCAATACACAGTTGGGCGTGGGGGACAGCCTCCAGGCGTTCTTTGTCGATCAGCTTACCGCAGTCGACACAGAAGCCGTACTCTCCTTTTTCAACGCGCTTGAGGGCGTCGTCAAGATAATTCAGGAACTTTCCTTCGCGCGACGCGAAGAGAAAGGTCTTCTCCCGTTCCATCGCATCGGTCCCCTGCTCCATGTGGAGTGAGTACGTCGAGTTCTCCGTAACATACTCGCCCGTGGTTACATCCATCATGCTCGATTTGAGGGTTTCGAGGTCTTCCAGAATCTCTTTCCGGCGGTCCTGAATGATCCGTTTGAAGTGCTCCAGCTCTGTTTTGCTATAGCCCTTTCGCACAGGAGCCTTCGGAGGAGTTGACTTTGGTTTTACATTCAACTGCTTCTCAGCGACAGGAGATTTGCCTACTGTCTTTGCTGCAGTCTTCGGACTTTTTGTACTTGTTGCTTTCTTCGTCGTTACTTTTGGCATTGTCTTCTCCTGATGGAATGAAATACATCGCTACACTCAGCGAGCCTTCTCCACTGCTATGACCGCAGGCTCACCGTTGATATCCGCCTCATGCGCCTTCGCGTGGGCGCCGGCGTTTCGTGAAAATGGAGTCAACTCGACGGCCAGGGTTTCCTCCTGGACGTAAGCAGACTTACGGTGCAACGCTCTTGCGAGTTTCTCCGACACGCGGTGATAGATCTTGATTCGGTCCGTCACTGCGAACCCCGCTTCTTTTCTCATGTTTTGCACGCGATTCACGAACTCCCTCGCCAAGCCCTCATCAATTAGCTCTTCATTTAGTTCAGTGTCAAGAGCAACCGTCAGGGCACCGTCACTTTCCACGAGCCAGCCCTGGATATCTTCGTGCAAAACCTCGACATCCTCCCTGCTGATTTCAAACTCGGCGCCGTTCGACGAAATTTTCATCGTCCCCTGCCGCTCCAGCAGGTTGATGTCGGCGGCGCTGAATTCCCGGATCTTCGCCGCTACCGCCTGGACGTTCTTCCCAAACTTCGGACCAAGTGTCTTGAAATTCGGCTTGGCTTTCTTGCGAACGATACCCGAATCGTCCGTGACGTACTCGATCCGTTTGACGTTGATTTCTTCGAGAATGACCTCCTGCATCTGCTGAACCTCGACGCGGTCGCGCTCGTTCGCCACCGGCACGATGATGCGTTTCAACGGCTGACGCACTTTGAGATTCGACTTCATCCGCATCGCGCGAACCAACCCGACAATCTTCATCGCCCTCTTCATCTTCTCCTCTAATCCTTTGTCAATGGCTCCTTCATCCACGGACGGAACCAGGGCGAGATGCACGGACTCGACGCTTTCCCGACTGGTCAGGCCGTTCAGGTTGCCATAAAGCTCCTCGGCAATGAACGGCGAAAACGGCGCCAGCAACTTTGACACGGCGATCAGACACTCATACAACGTTTGGTACGCCGCAGTCTTATCTTTCCCCTTTTCGCTCTTCCAAAAACGGCGCCGATTGCGTCGAACGTACCAATTGGAAAGTTGATCGATGGTAAAATCGCTCACAGACCGAGCGGCTCGCGTGACATCATACTCTTCCATCCACGAAGTGTAATTCTGAACAAGCGAGCTGAGTTCGGACAGAATCCAACGGTCGATCTCCGGACGTTCAGCGGTCGAAATGCGAGGCTCAGTATACAAAAATCCGTCGATATTTGCATAGAGCGCGAAGAACGAATACGTGTTGATCAGCGTACTGAAGAATTTTCGCTGTACTTCGGCCACACCTTCTTCATCGAAGAGTGTCGGCCTCCAGACGGGACTGTTGGAGATCAGATACCATCGCGTTGCATCCGCACCGTACTTCTGAATGAGCTGAAAGGGATCGACGGTGTTCTTCTTCGACTTCGACATCTTCTGGCCCTGCTTGTCCAGAATGAGCTCGTTGACGAGCACATTCTTGAACGCAGGTTTGTCGAAGAGGAATGAACCGATGGAATGCAACGTGTAAAACCATCCGCGCGTCTGGTCGATGCCTTCGGATATATAATCCGCGGGATACGAGCGGTCGAAGATTTCCTTGTTCTCGAACGGATAATGCCACTGCGCAAACGGCATCGAGCCGGAATCGAACCAGACGTCGATCAGCTCGGGCGTGCGCTTCATGGTTCCGCCGCACTTCTTGCACGTAAAGGTAATGTCATCGACGAACGGCTTGTGCAG
>CAYJSZ010000142.1:0-1509 GCA_964372545.1 uncultured Ignavibacteriaceae bacterium | reverse complement strand
CGGTGTTCCCCAGAAGCGGTCCCGTGAAAGCGCCCAGTCTTTGTTCTCTTCCAGCCAGTTGCCGAAGCGACCAGTTCCCGTCTCCTTCGGCACCCAGTTGATCGTCTTGTTGAGGTCGATCATTTTCTGTGCGTATGCCGTCGTGCGGATGTACCAGGAATCGCGGGCATAATACAAGAGAGGAGAGGAACATCTCCAGCAGTGCGGATAGCTGTGCAGGTGCGATTCTTTCTTGAAGAGCAATCCGCGTTTCTTGAGGTTGGCGACGATTTCCGGGTCGGCGTCCTTCACAAACTTGCCGGCAAAATCCGTAACTTCCGGGCCAAACTCGCCCGATTTGTTGACCGGGTGAAGCGTGGGAAGGTTGTACTTCATCCCCACTTGGTAATCGTCCTCGCCGTACGCGGGGGCGATGTGCACAATGCCAGTACCGTCTTCCGTGGTGACAAAGTCTCCACCAACTACGTAGAACGCCTTTTCATCAACTGAATGGTAATTAAATAGACGTTCGTATTCTTTCTGTTTGTTGATGAGGTACTTCCCGTTCCATTTTTGCGCAACTTTGTACTCGCCTTCAAGAATGTTCAGTCGGGCCTCGGCAAGTATTAGGTACTGATCCTTATGAAGGACTTTGACGTAGTCAACGGTTGGATGAACTGCAAGGGCGACGTTGGAGATGAGCGTCCACGGCGTTGTCGTCCAGACGAGAAAGAACGTCTTTTCCTCACCTTTGACCTTCATCTTCACATAGACGGATGGGTCTTTTACATCTTTGTAGCCGAGCGACACTTCGTGCGACGAGAGCGGCGTTTCGCAACGCGGGCAGTACGGCTGAATCTTGTATCCCTTGTAGATCAGCCCTCTATCGTAGTACTGCTTCAGCGCCCACCAGATCGACTCGATGTAATTGTTCTCGAACGTGATGTACGGATGATCCAGGTCGACCCAGTAGCCCATCATGCGGGTCAGCTCTTCCCAGTCGGCTTTGTACTTCCAGACAGACTCTTTGCACTTCTTGTTGAACTCGGCAACACCGTATTTCACGATGTCATCCTTGTGCTTGAAACCGAGTTCTTTCTCGACTTCTATCTCCACCGGCAAACCGTGTGTATCCCAACCCGCTTTGCGATGCACCTGAAAGCCACGCATGGTTTTGTAACGACAGATTAAGTCCTTGAGGGTTCGACTCATGACATGGTGGATGCCGGGCCGGCCGTTTGCCGTGGGGGGACCTTCGTAGAAGGTGAAGGATGCTTTCCCCTCTCGCTCGCTCACGCTCTTCGCAAAAGTGCGGTTCATATCCCAGAACTTCAGGATGTGCGTTTCAAGCTCGTGGTAGTTGATTTTATCGGTTAACTGTTTGAACATAAATTCAGATTACAGATTGCAGATGGCAGAAAACAGATTACTATTTTACACAAGTTGACCGCTCTTGGTGTTGGGTTAAAACCCCCGTAAAATCTGGTTAGAATTTGTTCCCACGCCCTCAAGGGCGTGGCTATAGCCCCG
>CAYJSZ010000141.1:0-5519 GCA_964372545.1 uncultured Ignavibacteriaceae bacterium | reverse complement strand
TCGCGTGGGCAGGCGGGGATTCCGCTCAATGGCGGGATTCTGGAAAGCGGAACAAAGTGTTTTTGGTTTCTGCGTAACATCAACTCAGAACTGTTTCCCTACCAATTAATCCTTCGCTTCCGGTCGGCGGATTCGTTCCAGTTAGCGCTCGTGTGTTTGTCGCACAGTCCCAACGGATACTTGGCGATGAAGAGCTCGGTCGTCTTTTCGGGGCACCATTCCTGCGCCTTTTTCTTTGTCTCCGCGCAGATTGTATCGGTGACGATGCCCTCGGGCTGTGTGAACAGCTCGAGGGGCAGTGCGATCGTTGAGTCTTCGTAGGTGTACTTCATGAATCGCCCGAAGATCGGCGCAGCTGCACGCCCGCCCTGGCCGTCTGCTGTGGTGAACTTAATCCGATAGTCGTCGAAACCGACCCACGCGCCGGCCGCGAGATGCGGCGTAAATCCCACAAACCAGGCGTCGCCGTAGTCGTTGGTGGTGCCGGTTTTTCCTGCAGCAGGAAAATGGTAAGGGAGAAAACTGCGGACGCGTACGCCGGTACCTCCATTCACAGCATCTTCCATGAGGTTCGTCATAAGGTAGGCAGTCTCTTTGCTGAGCACTTCACTCTTTTCGGGAACAGTTTCTTCGATCACGTTGCCATCCTTGTCTTCGATGCGGATGATTGCGAACGGCTCCACGCGAACCCCCTCGTTGGCAAACACACCGAAGGCGGAAGTCATCTCGAGCGGCGAGACTTCCGGCGTGCCGAGAGCAATGGATTCGTAGGGCGGGATAGGTGATTTGATGCCCATCCGTTTGGCGTACTCTACGACCTCCTTCACTGGCGCAATTTGCTGTATCGCCCGTACGGCGATGAGGTTGATGGAATGCTTGAGCGCTTCACGCAGAGTGTACTTTCCCCCGAATGTCCCGTCGAAATTACCCGGTGACCAGCGCGTGCCGTCGGGCATTGGAATCGTTACAGGCTGGTTGAGAATTTCGAAACAGACCGGGTACCCGTTATCGATGGCAACGGTGTAGACGAACGGTTTGAACGCCGAGCCGGGCTGCCGTCGGATTTGCGTAACGTGGTTGAGTCCGTACTTAAACGTCTTATAATTCCGTCCCCCCACCATCGCGAGGATGTAACCGGTATGGGGGTTGAGCGCGACAAAGCCAACCTCGATCGTTTGCGCCTGCCGTTTCGCGGAATCGATGGTTGCCGGGTTGCTCCGCAATGCACCGGCGATGCTGTCGCGCGCTTCGGGAGTGGTCGCTCGTTGGTACGCTTCCGTTTCGCGGATAAGCTTCTCGACGTTCTCACGCAAGATGTCCGGGCTTTTTTTCCAGTCCCAGGTTGCGTCGAACGATTTTTGGAACTCGACGAGATGTTCGTCCACTGCGCGATTCGCGTACCGCTGCATTCTCGCATTCAGAGTCGTGTACACGCGCAGGCCGTCGCGGTAGATGTCGAACCCGTACCGCTCGGCTTTTTTCACCAACTGCTGGCGGATCCATTCTCCCAAATGCGGTGCAATTCCAGCGCGAAGCTCCGGGTCTGTAGTATGAAACACCAGCGAGTCCGCCCGCACGGCTTGCGCATCCTCTGCCGAGATAACGCCATCCCGCACCGCCTGGCCCAAGACGATATCCCGCCGTTTGTAGGCCCGCTCGGGATTGTTGATCGGGTCGTAGTAGCCGGGCCCCTTCAGCATGCCGATGAGCAACGTATATTCGCCGACGGCGAGCTCGGAGGCGGATTTGCCGAAAAAGAGCTGTGCGCCCGATTCGATGCCGTACGCGCCCCGGCCGAACAGCGACACATTCAAGTAGAGTTCGAGAATCTCCTGCTTGGTGAAGTTGCGCTCGATTTGAACGGACGTGATGAGCTCGCGAATTTTCCGCGTGACCTTGTCAAAGAAGGATTCGCGTTCTCCCTGCAGGTTGTAGAGATTTCGGGCGAGCTGCTGCGTCAGCGTGCTTGCCCCTTCTCGCGTGAGATCCAGAGAGATAATATTCTTGGCCATCGCCCGCACCACGCGTCCGAGATGGACGCCCCAGTGGCTGAAAAAAGCTTTGTCTTCTGTGGCGACCAGCGCATCCACGAACCCCTTCGGAAGCTTGTCGAGCGAGACGCGCGTCCGGTTTTTCTTGAAGTACTGGTCGATCACCTCGCCGTCTTCAGAATAAACTTTGGTTGCAAGCTCCGGCCGGGGATTTTCTAATTTTTCCAACGAGGGAAGCCCCGAGGCGATGTAAAATCCCCACCAGACGAAAAAAAGGAGGAGAGCAATACTCCCGATAATGAACCACGTACTCAATTGTCGCACGAACCCCTTGCTTCGTTTCAACAGCGAGCGGCGGTATTCCGGGTCGTTGAAGTACCGGTCCATCTCTTCCGAGCTATATTTCTGTTCATTTGCCATCGAGATTACGTCGTGCCGCCCCCGACCAGTGTTTGAGTTCGAGCGTTGCGCCGTCGAAGACGGCGTACGTGTTTTCGGCAATCCAATCACCAAGATTGACGTAGGCGCCCTTGCCGATGTTCCGGAGGCGGGGGATATGGTTATGCCCCATGATCACGTAGTCGAAGCCTTCCTGAATTTTTTTCTCCGCAGCATCCACCATGTCCTGCTCTTCAAAAGACCTCTTGCCGACGTGCTTCCGGCTTCTGCGCGAGGACCAGCGAGCGACCCATCCGGTCAGGTCGGGGTGCACCAGCGAGAAGAGAAAGATGTTGATGCGGCTTCGCAGGATTTTTTTCAGTATCCGGTAGCCCGTGTCGTGTTTCAGCAGCCCGTCGCCGTGGTGAATGTAGAAGCGCTTGCCGTTGATGGTGCGTTCGATCGGCCCTAAGAAAATCTGAATGCCCAATTCTTCCCGAAAATAGTTCTTCAGCCAGAAATCGTGATTGCCCGCCAGGTAGGAAACAGGAATGCCGGATTCCGTGAGGTCGGCAAGAGCGGTGAAGAGGCGGAAATACCCTTTGGGCACGACAGACCGGTATTCGAACCAATAGTCGAACAGATCGCCGACAATGAACAACTCCTGTCCGTCGCGATGTACCGTCTCGAGGAACTGAACGAGCGTGCGTTCTTTTCTGGCGTCTTCGTCTTTGGGACCCAAGCCGAGATGAACATCGGAGAAGAAATAGGTTTTACGCATACCGTGGGTTCATTCTCCTCGGAAGGCTAACGCGGCCGTGCAAGACAGCGGTAGGAAGCATCCCGCAACGGAGGGTTATTCTACAAGCAATTGGCAAGGATAGGAGCATATTCTACGGACAGCGAATGAAACATCGAGAAAAAATGAGGCAAAATCAAGGATCGAGCGAAGAAGGGCAGCGGAGGGAACAAGAACCCCTTTCGGATTCCCCTCGTACGCGCGTGGGGCTGCAGGCACGGCATCATCCCCGCGCTTCGGTCGCTTTCCTCAGCTCGCGTACTTTCTCGTAGAATTCCTCAAGCGACATCTCTTTCAGGAAAATCAGTCCGCGCGCTCCTCGAAGACGCGGGTGAGAATGATGAAGGAAAAAATCCTTACCCAGACAGGTCTTCACCATGGCGTATTGCTCGACCTGAATTTTCTGCGCAAGCTCCGAGAAAGGCCCATCGTGTTCGTAGCTCGGGAATGATGCCGCGCGTTGCGAGCCGAAACAGTTCATGAACGACGAATGAAGCAGCGAGAGGGTATTCAGCGACACCGGTACGATAATGTCGGCCTCCGACGGCTTGAACCGGTACCAGACGTTGCGGTATCCCCAGATGCGCAGGGAAGAATCGCTGCTCTCCCGCTCGTACATTTTCACCGCTTCCGCGATCGCTTGAAGCACCTTGTAGTGCGTATCCGGACTGCTCCCCTCGGGGTCGAACGCAACGGAGATGACATTGGGCTTAATCTTCTTGAGCAGTTCCAGCACCGGGAGGACATCGCGGTTCACCTCGGGCTCCTCGGAGAAAATATCGCCTTGATAGAAACCGAGCCGCAGGGCATGGATCGCCGACCGTTCGATTCCAAAGTATGCCCAAAGCAGCTCAACCTCCCACTCGCGCAGCATGTCTTTCAACGTCTGTACGTCGGGCGGGTCTTTTGCCCCGGGGTACTGGTTCTCGACGTATTCTTCCACTTCCTTCGCTCGCATCTTGAGAGCGTCGATGTCGAGCGTGCCGTAGACCTCGGCAAGATTCCGCAACATCCTGCGCGCCTCCGCCTCATCCCGGCGCTCCGGGGAACGAGCCGCAGTCCCGTCGAGATAGAGATACACCTCTTCCGCCCGCCAGGATTGGTTGTCCGGGTCGAAGTACCCGGCGGAGAACAGCGAGCGGAACGGTTCGCGTTCAACATGAGGCAGGAGCTTACGGAGGATGGAGAGTATGTAGAAGTTCGAGACGGCCGTGAAGCCGGACGTCAGGTTCGCGAAGAAGTGGCGGTTGCTCGGGTCACGAACCAGATGGTAGACGTATGCGAGGTACCCCAGCATGATGTCGTCGTGGTGCGGCTCGGTGTGGAGAAAAACCGTTTGGGAGATAGGCTGAAGGCCTCGTTCAAGCTTCTGAACCAGCCGACTTCGGGCAGCCTCGACAAGAGTGTCGTCTGTCGCTCCGGTCTTCCTCTTCAGTTCTGCGGCAAAGCGTTCGCCATCGAAGTATTATCCGGAGAAACTCCGTCTGGTAAAATGTTATGATCAAGAGCACGACCTGCGTCTCGCCATCGTAACGAATAATGTTTCCTTGCCGGCGCTGACCATTGCTCAACTGTATAGATCACGATGGCAAATCGAATTGTTCTTCAAATGGATCAAGCAACATTTACGCATCAAGGCATTTTATGGCACATCAGAGAACGCGGTCAAGACACAAATCTGGATTGCGGTCTCGGTCTATGTGCCTGTCGCAATTGTCAAAAAGGAACTTGGCTCGGAGCTTTCCCTCTACACAATTTTACAGGTTTTGAGCGTCACATTGCTTGAAAAAGACTCTATTTCTCAACTACTTACAGAAACAAGCACTGTCCAGGATCTGTCTTACCCCGCTAACCAATTGTCGCTATTCAACTTTTAATGGGACAGTAGTGATGAAACTTCTATTGTACGCTAAATGTAAGGGGGAAGTCATGAGTTCAATAATGAAGTGCAACACCTGAGGAAAGAATTAGAAAGAATGCGTATCCTCGGTGTATGGCACACAAAACGTATTGTCAAGTTTCCTTAGATGAACGGGATCGCATAGCGATCTTTCGGGCCCAAGGCCTCTCGATCAACGAGATGTCTCGGAGGCTCAAGCGAAACAAGAGCACCGTGTCCCGAGAACTTCAGCGAAACGGTGGCACGGTCTATAACAGTTACGGCGGCGGTAGCGCTGACCGCCGGGCACGACAACGACGACAGATGGCGTCGCGCCGGGAACGGCTGAGGAACCCGCGCATTCGTTCGTATGTGCGCTCGAAGCTTCAGCTGGGCTGGTCTCCAGAACAAATTGCGGGCCGTCTGCCGCAGGTCAAGCCAGGGCTGAGTGTCAGTCACGAAGCAATTTATC
>CAYJSZ010000140.1:0-5548 GCA_964372545.1 uncultured Ignavibacteriaceae bacterium | reverse complement strand
CCCGTCAGTAGCTGTCAAGTTAAAACTACAAGATTACTTTTTGGAAACGGCACTAGGACACTACCCTGCGTTGGTGTCATTTGACGTGAAGCATTTTTCTGACGATGCTGTATGAATCCCCCTCCAGTTCGCTCGGTCTCACCATCATCCTGAAAAAGTAAACCCCCGAGCCGAAGCGCGGAGTCCATGCCACGCGGTATATGCCTGCCTCGCGTCGATCATTGACGAGCGTCTCAATCTGTTCGCCGAGGAGGTTGAAGACGTCAATTCGCACGGCGCTGGCACTAGCGATCGAAAACATGATTTCCGTGGAAGGATTGAACGGATTGGGGTAATTCTGAGAGAGAGAAAACTCCATCGGCGCTTGAGGATTTGTTGCAAGCGTCGGTGAGGTGTACGTGACCGTCTTCAGAATCCAGTTGTCTGGGTCAAGCAGGACCGCCGTTGGTGCTGCAGGGAGATCGACAACATACGTCGTATCGTTCGACCGATTCCAAACGGTCATTAGCGTATCAAACCCAGCGCCGGCAAAACGGATATCGACCGGCATGGTGAAACAACCGGGATTATTCGTCCCGGTCAATTGACTGACTCTCAGGGAGACCCTGCACCCGTTCGGAAGAAACTGGACAGACCACGAACAGGTGTATTGAGGAAACTTTTCTCCGTACACCCATTGATTGAAGAAGTACGAGAGATCCTTCCCCGAAACCGCCTCAAACACTCCTCGCAGGTCTTCCGTGCTCGCTGTCTTGAACCTGAACCTTGGATCGATTGCATATGCTTTCAGAGCGGCAAAGAAAAGCGAGTCGCCGACCACGTGCCGCAGCATGTGCAGCATCGTCGCCCCCTTCGCGTAGACCAACCTCCCGTCGAACAACTGTCCGACGTTGGACGTATCTGAAACACGGAGCGTGCCCGCGGCCTGTCGTGCTGAATTCATCTGCCCGTCCATGTAAGTTCGATATTCCGTCCGGTTATACCGTCGCTCATTGTAGAGCGCAACGCAGTACGTTGCAAAGCCCTCGTTCAGCCAGATGTCCTTCCAGCTCCGCATCGTAATCATATCTCCGAACCACTGATGCGCGAGCTCGTGCGCAACAATTCCCTCCGAAAAACTTCCCAGCGACGTAATCGTCTGATGCTCCATGCCGCCACCCCACCCGAACTGCGCGTGGCCGTATTTCTCTTTGATGAAAGGATACAGCCCGAACAGGTCGGAGAAGATCCCAAGCATCGGAACTGCCAACCGGAGCTTCTCTCGTGATGTAGAGGGGAGGCTCGGCAGAACGTAATTCACGACCTCCATCGAATCCGCGGGAGAATACGTGAACCAGTCGGTAAACACGGAGTAATTCGTGACGGCGAGCGAGACGAGATACGTTGCGATGGGATAGCGATGCTGCCAGTGAAATGTTCGCGTCCCGTTGCCGTTGTCGACTACGGACAGAAGGTTGCCTTGCGAGACTGCCTGAAGATTCGACGGGCACGTAATAAGAATATCCACAGAGTCGGCTTTGTCGCTCGGATGGTCTTTGCAGGGCCACCAGTCGCGCGCACCATACGGCTCGCTTAGTGTCCAGATCCACGGCGAGCCATCGGGCTGCGTTGAAAAGGCAAAGCTGCCGAATCCCGTCGATAACGGTGTACCCCGATAGTAAATCTCCGCGGTCAACTGCTCTCCCTGCTGGTACACGCGATCCAGCGAGAACTCTACCGTCGAGGTCTTCTGCTGAAACGAAACTGCACGAGCACCGACACGAATGGAATCAACGGTAAAGGTGTTGGAAAGGTCGAGAGTGATTGCTTGCACTCCGGTGAGGCTCGTGGCTTGCATCAGAACAGAGCCGCGAAGGCTCTTGCTTGCCGGATCAAGGGAAAGACTCAGACGGTAGTACGTCGCATCGATGTCGCTGTTGGCAGCGCTGCCGGTTGCAGCAGCGCGGGCAAACGAAGCATAGGCGTGCTGCTCTGCTTGGCGAAGCGCTTTCAACTCACCATCATCGGCGGCTTGGGAGTAGGCTCTTTGCACAAGGAACGCCGATGCGAACATCACGAGGGCTTGTTTGCACGGGCGTGGAATAGTCCTGTTCATTGTTCTCCATCCCCACCGTTTCGCTCATACCGCATTTACCGGGAAGCTGAACGACGGTCGCGAGAAACATTCTTTGTGGGTGTCGGTCGACTTCATCATATGCAGCATCTCCGTCATGAAGTGGAGGCATTTGTCTTTCGAAAGATCTTGCATGGGCTGCCCTCCCTTCACACATGCGAAATTGGTTGTGGACCGTTCCTTTCACGCTCGGGCGTTCGGAGAAGGGAACGATCATCCATTGATCTGGAGGGCAAACTGTGTGCCACGGAATGGCCCGTAAGGAATCGAGTCATTGCCAAAAACTGAAGAATTCTCAGGTTGTTGTTGGAAAAGTTCGACAAGTTTGAAAGGGCTTTTCTTGAGAATAGAAATCACGGCGAAAATGGGCGCTTACATCTGTCCCCTACGTTTTTGCAACAACGAATAAACGACCGGGTCAACTGCCTCAGCAATTATGGAGTATTACTGCGCGGCGACCGTCAGTAATTCCGCTTCCACTGCTTGCTTCAAGGTCTCTTTCGGCAGCGCCCCGACCGCCATCTTTGGCTTGCCTTCTTTGGGAACGAGCAACAGCGAGGGAATGCTGCGGATGCCGAACGCACCGGCGAGTTCCTCCTCTTCGTCGGTGTTGACCTTGTAGAAGTTCACTTTGCCTGCGTATTCGTTTGAGAGTTGCTCAATAACGGGACCGACGACGCGGCACGGACCGCACCACGGCGCCCAGAAATCGATGACGCACGGGAGATCACCCTCAAACTTCCACTCGGAGTTCTGCTCGTAATTGAAGACTTTTTGAAGGAACGTTTGTTTCGTGAGATGTTCAGCCATTAGTACTATCCTTTCGTGATTGCGGTATTAAACACCGTTGACGCCAGGAGGAGTTCCTTGACATGTTGTTGGATGCAACAATAGAGAAAAAGATTCAAGGAAACAGCCGGACGCGCAAAGCCTGATAATCCGCTGAATCGTTGATGTTCATCAGTAACCGTGGATCGTACAGCGGCAAGTCCGGAGTGATGGAGATGAGCTGTGCAGAGGCCTTTTGGAGAAAGTCCATAAGCTTCAATGACTTCGCTTGCAGTGATTGTTCCAGCAGCGGTAAGATCATTCGTGAGTACACTCCGCACAATGGATGGGCTCTGTCATCAGCTTCGGCAACACGGATTGGTGCATCGGATGGAAAGCGAACAAGATAACTCACGAGGTCAGTGGATATGAACGGTGTATCGCAAGACGAGACAAAAATAAACTCCGCGTCTGTGTGTATGAATGCCGAGTGAATTCCTGCGAGAGGTCCGCAGTCTTTGTAAACATCCGGATACAGCGGAAGCGTCAGAAATTCTAATCCTCCCGCTTCGTCCGAGATGAGAACAACACGCTCAAATACTTGCCTTAACGTATCTGCTACATGCTGAATCATCGGCCGGCCGTCAAGCGGAAGGAGCGCCTTGTTCATTCCCATTCTCTTGCTTTTTCCTCCCGCAAGGATTACCCCGACAATACTTTTGTGCTTGCTCACTTCTTCTTTTTCGGTCTCCCTTCTACCACATCGTCGATCCAGCTCATCGCCGCCATCGCTGAGGGAAAGCCGATGGTTTGCATCGAAAGCAGCGCGACATGGTAGAGCTCTTCTTCGGTCACCCCGGCAGCAAGCGCTTTGCGGGCGTGGGCATGTGCGCCGCCTTCCAACCGCGCGCCGACGGAGATCGCGAACTTGACAAGAGCGCGTTCCTTTTCGCTGAGAGGACCTGAGCGATGCACCGCGTTGCCGAGTTCTTCGTAGGCTTTGGCAACTTTGGGATAGTTGGCGGTAAAGTCAAGAAATCTTTTAGGGAGTTTGGACATGGAGACCTCCATTTGATTGAGAAACGGTAATTACTCACTGATGTTACGCAGATGGTGAAAATTCTCTCTCCAAGATGAATGGAGTTGCTGAAACGTACCAAGCGATTGCCACGAGCTTTAGCTCGTGGATCAGGGAATGCCCCTTTTTATGGGGTTTTAACCCAATACTCGATGTATCTGTGGGCTAAAGCCCGCCAGATGCTTATGGATTCGTGTTCCACGACCTGAAGGTCGTGGCAATATTTGTATCTTGCGTAACATCAGTTACTCAGCCACCACAGAGGCACAGAGAGCCACAAAACATTTCCTCACAATTCAATGAACTATTCATTACTCTCTTCCTCACACCTCCGTTTCTCAGTGCCTCCGTGGTGAAATTTATCTTCCTGCGTAACATCACTTACATAACTCAGAGTATACTTCTGAAACAGGGTTGGCGACGTCAACCATCGTCTTGAATATTCCCTGTTTCTGTGCGGTTATCAAGGGGCTGAGGACTCGTTCGGACGAGACGCGTGCTGGATTCATTGTCTTTCTTTGCCCCCCTGCCCTGTTGGATATACATTTTTATATTTACCCCGTTGGATATTTATTTTTTAGATTCATCCCGTTAGCCAACAGGTTATCCAACGGGGTGAATGTCTTGGTGGCTGAGTAGTTACAAGAACTGTTGAATTCCTCCACAGCCAACTGTTCGCTGAGAGAGTTCTTCGTGTTCCGATAAAAGCGGTACCGGTTATTCCATGTAGTCCCGCGACGGCAAGTGATCCTTCCGCCATGTGGAACGGGAAAGCATGATCGCCGCAACAAGGAAAAGCGGAACGACGAGCATGAAGCAGGAGCCCGCGGCGGGCGATCCGTACAGGTCGAAGCTGGCGACTTTCTCATGGCCGAACAGCGGCGGCGTAAAGGGCGAAACCTTGAGCGTTGCATACGGGTTCAAGTTGTGGCCGTACGCGTAGAGCTTCTCGTAGAAACTCCAGAGTGCAAAGATGCCGAAGTAAGCGTAGAACACAAAGAGGTCGACGAGCTTCGCCATCGTGCCGAAGACAAGCACCCGCAACGCCAGGATGATCACTGCACCGATGACGAACGGAATCCATTTGAACTCGACGAACTCTTCCCCTTCCAGCGGACGCATGCCGACGAAATGATTGAGCGCGTAGAGTTCGAGCGCGTCGTCCCGGCTGTCCGATTTTCCGCCTTCATACTTGTAGGAGTAGATGGAGAGCTTCAGCCCATCGGGAAATTCCGTTGTGTGAATTCGCATTTCCCAGAGCGGCAAGAAAAACGTCGGCAGCAACAGTAGAGCCGCTATGAGAATCAGAATTCTGCTGCGGATATCGAGAGGGATTTCAAAAAACGACATCGCTTTTCGGAGTGCGCGTTGCATAGCGGCGTTTCCTTTCTCTCCCTGCTCCTCACACGATGGAGAGGGAGATTGAACTTCATACGGAACGATCTGCGATTGAAAAGATACAGTACTCGTAACTACTCAGCGTAATTGGGGAAGAAATGAAGCAGAATAAACACCACCCCCTGCGTCCCGTCTCCCAGAGGCTGACGGGACGCGTCCCCCTTAGAAAAAAGGGGGACAAAGAACTTGTG
>CAYJSZ010000139.1:3729-5631 GCA_964372545.1 uncultured Ignavibacteriaceae bacterium | reverse complement strand
TGCGGGAACAGGCTGCTGTATTCCGACGTGACGATGAGGTCGCCCGGCACCACGTCCATCGTCTTCACGATATTGTTCAGCAACAGTTCGTTACCGTCCCAAGCGATGATGCCGTCGACGCGGCTGCGCTCCACCTTCGCGCTCACACGGAAGGACGTGTTGAGCAACAGGTTGACGATCGAATAATGCCGGCTTGTCGCGATCACCAGGCCAACCACGCCCGCTTCGTTCAGTACCGGCATGAACGGCGTGATGCCGTCTGCTTCACCCACGTCCAGCGTCAGCGTGTTGCGGGAGAGCGTCAGATTCTTGTTAACGACTTTCGCTGCGATCAATTTGTCGGTTGTGCGGTTCTTCAATCCGAGAAGCTGATGCAGCCGGATGTTCTCCAATCTCGCGTCGCGCAGCCGGTTCGCTTCGTCGGCAAGCTGTACGTTGAAACGCCTCAACGTCTCGTTTTCGCTTTTGAGGAAAAAGTATGACGGGATGAAGGAAAGCTGTTCCTGCACGATACCGAGTGAAACCGCGGCAATGGTGCGCAATCGCCGGACCTGCGCGTTGTCGTTCAACACGAGAAGGGTGAGAGAAAGGACAATGAGCCCGGCGAGGATAACATACTCTTTGAACAGAAGGAGGAGATGGTAAAGGCGTTCGAGCATCGTTGTTGATCAATAAGCTGCTAATCCTCGTTATGCTTGGCATCGATTAAAATCGACGCCTTGACAAGAAGCGAAACCCCGCTTTGCGGGGTTTTAGAAAAAATACGGAAGCCGTCTGATTCATCAGATGGCAAAAATGCCGCAAGCTAATCGTATCGTCGGCTCTTCACCAACACTTTGGAATAATGGTTGAGATTTTCCAGCACTTTTCCCGCGCCACGAACGACCGCGGTGAGGGGATCGTCGACCACATGGATCGGGAGGTTCGTTTCGAGACGGAGCCGCTCGTCGAGTCCCTTGAGTAAGGCGCCACCGCCGGCGAGCATAATGCCGCGGTCGAGAATGTCGGCCGAAAGCTCCGGCGGCGTTTGCTCGAGCGTCATCTTCACCGCTTCGACGATCTGCGCGATCGGTTCATTGAGAGCCTCGCGAATTTCCACCGAGCTGACTTCCGTTGTCTTCGGCACGCCATTGACGAGGTCGCGGCCCTTCACCTGAATCGTGATCTCTTCTTTCAGCGGCATCGCCGAGCCGACCTCGCACTTGATCGCTTCCGCCGTCCGCTCGCCGATCAAGATATTATGATTGCGTTTGAAAAACTGCACGATGGCGTTGTTCATCTCATCGCCCGCAATGCGGATCGATTCTTCGTTCACCAACCCGGAGAGCGCGATGACGGCGATCTCCGTCGTCCCGCCGCCGATGTCGATCACCATGTTGCCGACCGGCGCGTCCACATCAAGCCCGATGCCGATCGCGGATGCCATCGGCTCGGCGATCAGGTGCACTTCTTTCGCGCCCGCGTGCTCGGCAGAATCGCGCACGGCGCGCTTTTCCACCTCGGTAATGCCGGATGGCACAGAGACCACGATGCGTCGGCTGGGCACCCACCCCACGTTGATTTTTTTGATGAACTCGCGCAGCATTCCCTCGGCGATTTCAAAGTCGGCGATGACGCCGTCTTTCAACGGGCGAATCGTGCGGATGTCGCGGTGCGTGCGGCCGACCATCTCTCGCGCCTCGTGGCCGATCGTAATGATCTTTTTCGTGTTGCGGTCGAACGCGACAATGGAGGGCTCGTTCAGCACGATGCCCTTTCCTTTCATCCAGATAACGGTGTTCGCCGTGCCAAGGTCGATGGCGATGTCAGACGAGAAAAGGTTGAGAATGCCCATGTAAGATCGGTTTCGAGTTCGGAGTTGGTTAGTGTCTGAAGTGCCTGATGCCAGTGAACACCATCGCC
>CAYJSZ010000139.1:0-3629 GCA_964372545.1 uncultured Ignavibacteriaceae bacterium | reverse complement strand
CGAGTTCGGAGTTGGTTAGTGTCTGAAGTGCCTGATGCCAGTGAACACCATCGCCACATTGTTTTCATCCGCAGCTTTGATGACTTCTTCATCACGAATCGATCCGCCCGGCTGAATGACCGCCGACGCACCGACCTTGACTGCCTCAAGCAGCCCGTCCGCAAAGGGAAAGAACGCGTCCGAGGCGACTGCGCAGCCGTTCAGGTCGAGTCCCGCATCGCTTGCCTTGAGCGCCGCGATGCGCGATGAATCCACGCGCGACATCTGTCCCGCGCCGATGCCGAGCGTTCGGTCGCCGCGCGCATAGACGATCGCGTTCGACTTCACATGTTTAGCGACGTTCCAGGCGTAAAGCATGGCGAGCAGTTCATCATCCGTCGGCTTACGCTTGGTGACAGTTTTGAGTTGGTCGGGATAGATCCGATGCTGGTCCTGGTCTTGCACGAGCACTCCGCCAACGACGCTGCGCAGGTCATAATCGCGAATCTTCCGGACATTCACCGTTTGCTGCATCAAGCGCCGGCCTTTTTTCTTCATCAGCACGTCCAGCACTTTCGGCTGATAGTCCGGCGCGATCACCACCTCAAGAAAGAGCTCATTCAACTCCTCCGCGGTTGCCAGATCCAGCGGCCTGTTCACACAGACAATCCCGCCAAACGCGGACTTCTTGTCGGTTTCCAGGGCTTTTTCATAGGCTTCGAGTACGGTGTCGCCCGAGCCGACACCGCAAGGATTATTGTGTTTGATGATGACGGCGGTTGGCTGATTGAACTCCCCACATAAGAGCGCCGCCGCGTTGATATCGAGAATGTTGTTGTACGAAAGCTCCTTGCCGTGCAGTTTCTTGAACGACTCTTCGAATTTCCCGTACAGCGCAGCGACCTGGTGTGGATTTTCGCCGTACCGCAGAGTGAACGCTTTGCGATAGGAGACAACGAATCGCTCCGGCAGATTCCGTTTGGGATTGAGATTCTCGAGGTAGGAGGCAACCAGCGCGTCGTACTGTGCGGTGTGAGCAAATGCTTCGCCCGCAAGCTCGAACCGCATTTGCGCAGAGATAGAGCCGCTGTGCTCACGCATCTCCTCCATCAGGACGCCGTAGCGATACGGGTTGACCACGACCGTGGTGTGGCGATAATTTTTTGCCGCCGCCCGGACCATCGCCGGCCCGCCGATATCAATCTGTTCAATCGCTTCCTCCAATCGCACGTTTTCTTTTGCGATGGTTTCTTCGAACGGGTAGAGGTTTACCACCAGCAAATCAATCGGCTCGATGTTATGGTCCTTGAGCTGCTGGAGGTGTGTGGGATTATCGAGCACCGCCAGCAGCGCGGCATGGATGTTCGGGTGCAACGTCTTCACGCGGCCGTCGAGTATTTCTGGAAAGCCGGTCACCTCGGAGACCTGCTTCACCGCGATCCCGGCCTCATTCAACGCGGTGAATGTCCCGCCCGTCGAAATGATTTCCACACCGAATTCTGCTAACCCTTTCGCTAACTCAACAATCCCGCGCTTCTCTGAAACGCTGATAAGCGCACGGCGGATTTTGAGCATCGGCTCAGGCGTTCTCATTGTCACCCGCTGTCCATTTTCCGGCTTCAGGATGGTTGTATCCACGCTGTTTTCCCGTTGAAGTGAACTCGCCCCTCTGCGAAAGCACGGAGGACCTGCGGATAAAGTTCGTGTTCAATCGTTAAGACTTTCGCCGCAAGCGATTCAGGTGTATCGGTCGCAGCGACTTCCACAGTCCGTTGTATCAGAATCGCACCGCGGTCGTACTCTTCGTCGACCAGATGCACCGTTGCTCCGGAAACTGTTTCGCCCGCGGCAAGCACCGCTTCGTGCACATGGATACCGTACATCCCCGCGCCTCCAAATTTTGGCAGGAGAGCCGGATGAATATTGACGATCTTGTTTCTAAACCTCTCGATAACGCGAGACGGAATCTTTTTCAAATATCCAGCGAGTGCAATCAACTGCACGTTATGCTCGTTCAACAGTTCGAGCAGTCGATCAACGTAAGCCTTTTCACTGGAGAACTGAACCGGGCTGATGTGCACCGCGGGGATACCGTGCGTGCGCGCTAATTCCAGGGCACCGGCACTCGACTTGTTGCTCACGAGCAGTGTGATGCGTGCCGGAAGTTGTCCGCGCTGGAGAGCGTTGAGGATGGCCTGGAAATTGGAGCCACGACCGGACGCGAAAACCGCAATGTTCATTGAGAAATAAGGCGAGCACCGACAAGTTCTGTGCGGAGCAATGTAAGCAGAAGTTGAAGGATTGTCAACGAATCTGTGCTGACAAACCTCCGAGGTTTCGAGAAAAGGCGGGTGGATAAACCTCGGAGGTTTAGTTCGTAAGGCTTCCTTGATTGTGTCCGTCATTCTCAAGATATTCCATCGCTTGTTCAGCAAGTTGTGTGATGGAATCCGACGAAACGCCTCGCAACGAAAGCGTCAGCACTCTTACCGACAGCCTACACGAACGATTGCTCACACGAAGAAAGGAGAACGTATGAAATCCCTTCGGCTTCAGTTTGTTCTTATGGTGCTTGCCTCAACAGCATTCGCCCAGACAATTGCCGTGAAGTGCGGTAGACTGATCGACGGCAAAGCGGAGAAACCATCGGAGAATGTCGTCGTTCTGATTGAAGGGAACGTCATCAAACAAATTGGGAAGGATGTTCAGATTCCCCGCGGCGCGCAGGTGATCGACCTCTCGAACGCAACCGTGCTTCCCGGGTTGATAGATTGCCACACGCACGTGCTGCTGCAAGGAGACATCACGACGGAAGATTACGATGTGCAGTTGCTGAAGGAGTCGATTCCTTACCGGACGCTACGGGCTACGGTCGCCTGTAAAACCGCCTTGCAGAACGGCTTCACGACGATTCGAGATCTTGAAACGGAAGGAGCGATGTATGCGGATGTCGATTTGAAGAAAGCGATCAACAACGGCGTCATCGATGGACCGCGGATGGTTGTCGCCACGCGCTCGATCAACGCGACGGGGAGATATGGGTTGAGCAACCGCGACTACGCGTGGGAGCTCCGGATGCCGAAGGGTGTGCAGGAGATTACCGGGGCGGATGAAGCGCGTCGTGCGGTGCGCGAACAAATTTCGTACGGTGCGGACTGGATTAAGATTTACGCGGACGGGAGCTACTATCGCTTGCCCGACGGGTCATTCCGAAGCATTCCCAATTTCTCCAACGATGAAATCACGGCTATCGGTGAACAGACTCGAACACTGCGGAAAAAACTTGCCGCGCATGCCGTTACGCGGGATGGCATCATCTACGCCATCAACGCGGGCGCATCGACGATCGAGCACGGTTTTGCGATGGACGACGAGTGCATCAAGTTGATGGTCGAGAAAGGCGTCTACTGGTGCCCGACGATTTACGTCATTGTCTACGTCGCCGAAGGACGCGCGGCGGCGGGCAACAACATCAACAAATTGATGCTCGAGAAACTTCCGGATGTCTTCGGCAAAGCGCTCAAGGCCGGTGTCAAGATCGCGTTCGGAACCGATGCCGGCGGCTTCGCGTGGACGGAGAACCAGGCGAAGGAGTTTTCCTACATGGTCAAGTGGGGCATGACGCCGATGCAGGCGATCAAATCCGCCAC